>JANQOH010000281.1 GCA_028289725.1 Alphaproteobacteria bacterium | reverse complement strand
AGAAAGCGAAAGAAGCCGCGCACCACAGACAGCGCGCGGGCGGTCGAACTGCGTGCCAAGCCGTCGGCGCTACGGCGCGCCAGCCAGGCGCGGAAATCGCGCGGTTTCAGCGCGACCAAGTCGGCGATCGCCGGTGGTCCCCCGCCATGCTCCGCGAAAAATTGGAAAAATGCGGTGAGATCGGTTTCGTACGCGGCGAGCGTATGCTTCGATGACCGTTTCTCATTTGCAAGCCATCGCCGCCACGCGTCGACGGCCTCCGCCAAATCCGGCGCGATCGGCAGATTAACGGTGACGCCGGTCTCGATGGCTGCAGCCATGGCTCATCTCGCGACTTCGGGAATGGCCAGGGTGCGCGTTCGGCCTTGCATTTCGGTTAAGGCTTGGTCGACGCTCAGTCTGTGGCGGAGAGCACCCCCACCCTGACCCTCCCCCATCAAGGGGGAGGGAATTCCTGACGAGGTGAAGCTGGCGGACCGATGAGAATGAAAATCCCTCCCCCTTGATGGGGGAGGGTTGGGTGGGGGTGATCCCTTCAAAAACGTCGCAATGCTATTCGGCCGCTTGCGCTTCCTGCAGAATCGTTTGACCGGTTTTGCGCCAGTCCTCTAGGAACGCCGCGAGGCCCTTGTCGGTGAGCGGATGCTGTGCGAGCTGGCGGAGGACTTTCGGCGGAATGGTCGCGACATGCGCGCCGAGCTTTGCCGCTTCGGTCACGTGCAGCGGGCTGCGAATCGACGCCACCAAGACTTCGGTCTGAATCGTATCGGGATAAGCGCGGTAGATTTCGCAAATATCGGCGATCAGATTCATGCCGTTTTGGCCAAGATCGTCGAGCCGGCCGATGAACGGTGAGATGAAGGTCGCACCGGCCTTGGCCGCCAACAGCGCTTGCGCCGGGGCGAAGCACAAAGTGACATTCACCATGGCGCCCAAATCACGCAATTGCCGGCAGGCTTTCAAGCCGTCCCAAGTAAGTGGCACTTTGATCGCCACATTATCCGCGATTTCGGCCAGGCGCTTGCCTTCGGCCACCATGCCGTCGACATCGGTCGCGGTGACTTCCGCGCTCACCGGTCCCGGTACGGCCGCGCACACGTCGGCGATGACATCGAGGAACGGACGCCCGGTCTTTGCTATAAGAGACGGATTGGTGGTCACCCCATCGAGCAGCCCGGTTGCCGCCAGATCACGAATCTCGTCTATGTCGGCGGTATCGACGAAAAATTTCATGGCACCTTTTCACTCCGGCGCACGCGCCGTTCCCCACGGTATTGCAAGACCCGCCGAGTCTACTCCATGAGCACGCGTCTCGCCAGCGCTGGAGAGGCGCGGCTGACCGGGGTCGTTTCGGTCATGCTGCCTTTGCGGCTGGTCGGGCCTTACGATTATCGGCTGCCCGAAGGCAGCGCCGTCGCGCCCGGCGCGTTCGTTGACGTGCCGCTTGGACCGCGCCGTCTGGTCGGGGTTGTTTGGGGTGCGGGCGGGGGCGATGTCGATCCGGCAAAGCTGCGTGATATCGAAGCCGTACGCGATGTGCCGCCTTTGTCCGCGTCGCTGCGAAGCTTCATCGATTGGGTAGCAAGCTATACATTGGCGGCGCCGGGCGCGGTTCTGCGCATGGCGATGAGCGTGCCCGCCGCCTTGGAAGCGCCACGCCCGCGCGCGGTCGTGGCAAAGGGCGATGGTGATCCGGGCCGCATGACGCCGCAGCGCAGCGCGGTCCTCGAGGCATTTGAAAAAGTAGGTTCGGTCCCGCAAGCGGAATTGGCGCGTGCCGCGGGCGTCGGCAGTAGCGTGGTGCGCGGACTGATCGATGCGGGTGCATTGGAGTTGGTGGCGCAAACAGCGGAGCGCGCCTGGCCAGTGCCGAATGCTGAACAGTCCGGGCCGTCCTTGTCGGGGGCGCAAGCCGAGGCGGCGCGTGTGCTCGCGGCACAATCGGACACTTCGGCCTTTGCAGTCACTTTGCTCGACGGCGTCACGGGCGCGGGCAAAACCGAGGTCTATTTCGAAGCGGTTGCCGCCGCGCTGAAAGCGGGCCGGCAAGTGCTGGTCATGTTGCCCGAGATCTCTCTCGGCGCGCAGTGGCTGACACGCTTCGAGGCGCGGTTCGGCGTCGCGCCCGCGGAGTGGCACTCAGACCTGCGTCAAAGCCAGCGGCGTGAGACGTGGCGGGCGGTGGTTCAAGGCCGGGCGCGCGTCGTGGTCGGTGCGCGCTCCGCCTTGTTTCTGCCATATCAGGATTTGGGCCTGATCGTCGTCGATGAGGAACATGACGCGTCGTACAAGCAGGAAGAGGGCGTGATTTACAATGCCCGCGATATGGCGGTGGTGCGCGGGCGCATCGCGGATTTCCCCGTGGTTTTGGCCAGCGCGACGCCGTCTCTGGAGACCGTCAGCAATGTCGAGGCAGGACGATACGCGCGCCTCCATCTGCCAGAGCGCCACGGCGGCGCCACGATGCCGGACATCAAGGCGATCGATATGCGCGCGACCCCGCCGGAGCGCGGCCATTGGCTGTCGCCGCCGCTCGTCGCCGCGCTGCACGAGACTTTCGCGGCCGGTGAGCAGGCGATGCTGTTTCTCAATCGCCGGGGCTACGCACCGCTCACCCTGTGCCGGGCGTGCGGCCATCGGCTTGAATGTCCCAATTGTTCGGCGTGGCTGGTCGAGCATCGGCTGGCCGGCGATCTCCGCTGCCATCACTGCGACTATCGGCAAGCGGTTCCGACCGAATGCCCCAACTGCGATGCCGTCGAAACCCTTGTGGCCTGCGGCCCGGGCATCGAACGCCTTGCGGAGGAAGTGGCGGCCCGGTTTCCGGACGCCCGCGCCGGCGTCATGACCAGCGACACCGTTCATGGCCCGGCCGCCGCCGCGGAAATCGTCGACGCCATGCTCGGCGGCCGGTTGGACCTGTTGATCGGCACGCAAATGATCACAAAGGGGCACCATTTTCCGGCGCTGACCCTGGTCGGTGTGGTCGATGCCGATCTCGGCCTCTCGGGTGGCGACTTGCGGGCCGCCGAACGCACGTACCAATTGCTGTTCCAAGTGGCCGGGCGCGCCGGGCGCGCTGAGCGGCCGGGTCACGTGTTGCTGCAGACCTATGAAGCGGATCATCCGGTGATGGCGGCGTTGGTCGCCGGCGACCGGGATCAATTCGTCACGACTGAGATGGCTGCCCGGCGCAGGGCCGCTATGCCGCCGTTTGGCCGCTTGGCCGCGATCATTGTCTCGGGACCGGACCCGGATGAAGCTTGGGCCGTGGCGACCGCCATGGGGCGCGCGGCCCCGCGCGGCGACGGGATCGAGGTGCTCGGTCCCGCGCCGGCGCCTTTGTCGCTGATCCGGGGTCGATACCGGTACCGCCTGTTGGTCAAGGGACCGCGTGATCGCCCCTTGCAGCCGGTGCTTCGGCCCTGGCTCGGCGCGGACCGTCTGCCGTCCAATGTGCGCGTGCAAGTGGACGTCGATCCCTATAGTTTTCTTTAGAGTTTTGGCGGCAAAAGCCGGACGAATGTTGCAAGCGCAAAATAGGTGTGTTACCTAACCCGCGCCCCCGAGCAGGGGCGATATCAGCCTCTTTCGAGGCGGCTGGTTTTCTCAATATTTCAATCGCTTATCTCTCCAAAATTCCTGTGGGTGGCGCGTGAGCGAAGAGGCAATTGGCGTTTCCGGGCTGGCCGGTCGATACGCGACGGCTTTGTTCGAGTTGGCGCTCGAGAAAAGCGCGGTCGACGAGACCGCCGCGAATCTCGCAACCGTGCGCGGCATGCTCGACGAGAGCGAGGATTTGCGACGGCTGGTGCGCAGTCCCGTGATCGCACGTGACGAGCAACAACGCGCCGTGACAGCGCTCGCCAAGCAGGCTGAATTGAGCGCGTTGGCGACCAATTTGCTTGGCGTTTTGGCGCAGAACCGGCGCCTTTTTGTGTTGGCGGACATGATCCGGGCATTCGAAAGCCTGCTCGCCGCCCACCGCGGTGAGGTCACCGCCGAAGTTGCAGCGGCCAAGCCGCTTTCCGATCAACAGACCCAGGCGATTATGGCATCGCTGAAGCGCGCGACAGGGCGCGACGTGCGGTTGAGCGCGACGGTCGATCCAGCCCTGATCGGCGGATTGGTGGTCAAGGTCGGCTCGCGCATGATTGATGCGTCGCTCAAGGCCAAACTGCAGTCGCTCAGGCTCGCTATGAAAGGAGCGGGATGATGGAAATCCGCGCCGCGGAAATTTCGAAGATCATCAAACAACAGATCGCTGACTTCGGCACTGAAGCCGAGGTCGCGGAAGTCGGCCAAGTGCTGTCCGTCGGCGACGGTATCGCGCGCGTCTACGGATTGGACAATGTCCAGGCCGGTGAGATGGTCGAGTTTCCAGGCAATATTCGCGGCATGGCGCTCAATCTCGAGATCGACAATGTCGGTGTCGTGATTTTCGGCGACGACCGGACGATCCGCGAAGGCGACACGGTGAAACGGACCGGCGCGATCGTCGACGTGCCGGTCGGCAAGGGGCTGCTTGGTCGCGTGGTGGACGCGCTCGGCAATCCGATCGATGGCAAGGGGCCGATCGAGAGCACCGAGCGCCAGCGCGTGGATGTGAAGGCGCCTGGCATTATTCCGCGCCAGTCGGTGAACGAACCGATGCAGAGCGGCCTCAAGGCGGTCGATTCACTGGTGCCCGTGGGACGCGGTCAGCGCGAGCTGATCATTGGCGACCGCCAAACCGGCAAGACGGCGGTGGCGGTCGATGCCATCATCAATCAGAAATCGGTCAATGCCGGCGACGACGAGTCAAAGAAGCTGTATTGCATCTATGTCGCGGTCGGCCAGAAGCGGTCGACTGTCGCGCAAATCGTCAAGACGCTCGAAGACAACGGCGCACTCGATTATTCGATCGTGGTCGCCGCGACGGCGTCCGAGCCGGCGCCGTTGCAGTTCTTGGCGCCTTACGCCGGTTGCGCCATGGGCGAGTATTTCCGCGACAATGGCATGCATGCGCTGATCATCTACGATGATTTGTCGAAGCAAGCCGTGGCGTATCGCCAGATGTCGCTTTTGCTGCGTCGCCCGCCGGGACGTGAAGCCTATCCAGGCGACGTGTTCTATTTGCATTCGCGCCTGCTCGAACGCTCGGCGAAAATGAACGACGATCAGGGCGGCGGCTCGCTCACGGCCTTGCCGGTCATTGAGACCCAGGCCGGTGACGTGTCGGCCTATATCCCGACCAACGTGATTTCGATTACCGACGGTCAGATCTTCCTGGAAACCGATCTGTTCTATCAGGGCATTCGCCCGGCGATTAACGTCGGTCTGTCGGTGAGCCGCGTGGGCTCCGCGGCCCAGGTGAAGGCGATGAAGCAGGTCGCCGGCACGATTAAGCTGGAGCTTGCGCAATATCGTGAGATGGCGGCGTTCGCGCAGTTCGGCTCCGATCTCGACGCGGCGACACAGCGCTTGCTCAAACGCGGTGAGCGTCTGACCGAGCTGCTCAAGCAACCGCAATACACGCCGCTGCCGGTGGAGGAGCAGGTTGTCTCCATCTATGCCGGCGTGCGCGGTTATCTCGATGGCATCGAGCCGAATGAGGTGACGCGCTTTGAAGAGCGGCTGCTCGCCGACGTCAGGGCGAAGCATTCTGACATTCTGGACACCATCCGTGCGGACGGCGAAATCTCGGACAGCACCGAAGAGAAGCTGAAATCACTGATGGACGACTTCGCGAAGTCGTACGCCTAACCGCATCGCAACGCTGAACGGACGCGCGAGACGCCAGCATGGCAACGCTCAAGGAACTCCGCACGCGGATCAATAGCGTCAAGGCGACGCAGAAGATCACCAGCGCGATGAAAATGGTCGCGGCGTCGAAATTGCGCCGGGCGCAAGATGCCGCGGAAGCGGCGCGGCCGTATGCCGACCGCATGGAACGCATGGTCCGTTCGCTCGCCGCGAGCGTGGCGGACAATGAGTCGGCGCCGGCGCAATTGCGCGGCACCGGAGCGGACGGGACGCATTTGCACGTGGTCGCGACGTCGGATCGCGGCCTGTGCGGCGGTTTCAATAGCTCCATCGTTCGCGCCGCGCGACGGCGGATTACCGAACTGGTCGATGCGGGCAAAACGGTGAAGCTCATTATCGTCGGCCGCAAGGGCCGCGAGCAGCTTGGCCGGGATTATGCCGGGCAAATCATCGACACGTTCGACGATGTCGGTCTGCGCGGTGTCAAATTTGCTGAAGCGGCCGCGATCGCCGAAGCGATTTCCAAACGGTTCGACGATGGCGAGTTCGACGTTTGCACGGTTTACTACAACCACTTCAAATCGGCCGTTAGCCAAGTCGTGACGCCGCAGCAGCTCATTCCTTTCGCGTTGGAGGATGACGGCGAGGCCGATGAGGCCGAACCCGAGTCGGATGGCGCGATCTACGAATTCGAGCCCGGCGAAGAGGAAATTCTCGAAGACCTGCTGCCGCGCAACATGGCGGTGCAGATCTTTCGTGCGCTGCTGGAAAACGGCGCGAGCGAGCAGGGCGCGCGGATGATGGCGATGGACAACGCCACCCGCAACGCCGGCGAGATGATTGATAAACTGACACTGACTTATAACCGGTCGCGCCAAGCCGCGATCACCAAGGAACTGATCGAGATCGTGTCCGGTGCCGAAGCCCTGTAGGGCGGTGCATCGAATTCGGGAGCAAAGCCAATGAGCGACAATGTCGGACATATCACCCAGGTAATCGGCGCCGTCGTCGATGTGCAGTTCGAAGGCGATCTGCCACCGATCCTGAACGCGCTGGAAACCGAAAATCAGGGCAGCCGGCTGGTGCTGGAGGTGGCGCAGCATCTGGGCGAGAACACCGTGCGCACCATTGCCATGGATTCGACCGAAGGCTTGGTACGCGGCGCCGACGCCGTCGATACCGGCGGGCCGATTAAGATTCCGGTAGGGCAGAAAACGCTCGGCCGCATCATCAACGTGGTTGGCGAGCCGATTGACGAGCGCGGGCCGATCGAAACCAGCGAATCCGCGCCGATCCACGCCCCGGCGCCCGACTTCGTTGATCAGTCGACCGAGGCGGAGATTCTCGAAACCGGCATTAAGGTTGTTGACCTGCTGGCGCCCTACGCGAAGGGCGGCAAGATCGGTCTGTTCGGCGGCGCGGGCGTCGGCAAGACCGTGATCATCATGGAGCTGATTAACAACATTGCGAAGGCGCATGGTGGTTTCTCGGTGTTCGCCGGTGTCGGCGAGCGGACGCGCGAAGGCAACGATCTCTATCACGAGATGATTGAGTCGGGCGTGATCGACCTCAAAGGCGACAGTTCGAAGGCCGCGTTGGTGTACGGCCAGATGAACGAGCCGCCCGGTGCGCGCGCGCGCGTCGGGTTGACCGGCCTGACTGTCGCTGAGTATTTCCGCGACCAGGAAGGCCAGGACGTGCTGTTCTTCGTGGACAATATTTTCCGCTTCACCCAAGCCGGCTCGGAAGTGTCGGCATTGCTCGGACGTATCCCGAGCGCGGTAGGTTATCAGCCGACGCTCGCCACCGACATGGGCAATTTGCAAGAGCGCATTACCACCACCAAAAAGGGCTCGATTACCTCGGTGCAAGCGATTTACGTGCCGGCCGATGATTTGACCGATCCGGCACCGGCCACGTCCTTCAGTCATTTGGACGCGACCACGGTGCTCAGCCGGCAAATTGCTGAGCTTGGCATCTATCCGGCCGTGGACCCGCTCGATTCCACGTCGCGCATGCTTGATCCGCGCATCGTCGGTGATGAACATTACGAAGTTGCGCGTCAGGTTCAGGAAGTGTTGCAGACCTACAAATCGCTTCAGGACATCATCGCGATTTTGGGTATGGACGAGCTTTCCGAAGAGGACAAATTGACGGTGGCGCGCGCGCGCAAAATCCAGAGATTCCTGTCGCAGCCGTTCTTTGTCGCCGAAGTGTTCACGGGCTCGCCCGGCAAGCTGGTTAGCCTGGAAGACACGATTGCCGGCTTCAAATCGATTTGCGCCGGTGAATGCGACGATATGCCCGAGGCGTCTTTCTATATGGTCGGCGCGCTCGACGAGGCCCGCGAGCGGGCCAAGCAAATGGCGGCGGAGGCCGCATAAGGAATAAGCGATGGCTGACGCGGACGCCAACAAGGTCGAATTCGAACTCGTCTCGCCGGAACGGCTGCTGGTTTCGCAAGCGGTCGACATGGTTGTCGTGCCCGGCGAGGACGGCGATTTCGGCGTGTTGCCCGGGCATTCGCTGGTGATGACCACATTGCGTCCGTGGGTGGTCGAGATTTATGAGGGCGACACCGTGACCAATCAGGTCTTCGTCGCTGGCGGGTTTGCGGAAGCGACGCCGCGCCGGTGCACCGTGCT
>JANQOH010000204.1 GCA_028289725.1 Alphaproteobacteria bacterium | reverse complement strand
GATCAGCATCATGCGCGCGGCGGCACCGCCTTCGCGGACATATTGATGGCTTTGGCGAATGCCCCGGCTGCCGCCGGTCGAATAGCTCTGCCAGACACGGTCGCGTCTAACGTTCTCGCCGGGCGTCGGGTATTCGGTGGTCACTTTCGACCAGTCGCATTCCAGTTCCTCGGCAACCAACTGCGCGAGGCCGGTGAGCGTGCCCTGCCCCATTTCGGACCGCGCGATGCGGACCGTGACCGTGTCGTCCGGATCGATCACCACCCAGGCGTTGACTTCGGGCGTCCCGTGCTCGGCGAGGGCGTTACCCGCCCCGTCGGTCAAGGAAAAGCCGATCGACAGGCCGGCGCCGGTGGCGGCCGCGCCTATCACGAACTGGCGGCGGGATAAAGAGAGTGTGCTTGTCATTGGTCCGCCCCCCCCTATGCCTTGGTTTGCGCGGCGCGGTGAATCCCGCGGCGCACGCGGTTAAAGGTGCCGCAGCGACAGATGTTGGTGATCTGATCGTTAATGTCTTCGTCGCTCGGATTCGGCGTTTGATCGAGCAGCGCGGCGGCCGCCATGATCATCCCGGTCTGGCAATAGCCGCATTGCGGCACATCCAGTTCCGCCCAGGCTTGCTGGACCGGATGGCTGCCATCCGCCGACAGACCTTCGATGGTGACGATCTTTTCGTCACCGGTCAGCGCGTCCACCGGCATCACGCAGGAGCGCACGGCCTCGCCGTCGATGTGCACCGTGCACGAGCCGCACTGTGCGACGCCACAGCCATATTTCGCGCCGGTCAGATCGAGCTGTTCCCTCAAGACCCAGAGCAGCGGCGTGCCGTCTTCAACGGCAACCTCCATCTCTTGTCCGTTCACGTTCAGTTTGGCCATGGTTCAAACCTCCCTTGGAAACCGATATTGCAAGCCATTACATGCCCGCCTGTGCATTGCACAATGATGACACGTCACACGATTCTTTCAAACGTTTGTCACAAAGCGGATCGGATGTTTTGTAAGCGTTCGGCGGCTCCATCACCCTCTGCCGCGCCGCACATTTGTTATGCGTCGGCGTCCCGGCCTTCGGCCTAGGACGCCAACCGATCTGACACATGGTATCGTCGGCCCGCACCACAAGGGGAAAAGCAGGGTGGACGCGGTGTTTTTGAGCGATCCGACACCAATGGCGCATGCAATCTCGGCGCGGTCGCGCGCGCTGGAAGGCGCATGAACGCGGCGGCACCGGATTTTTCGACGACCACGGTCGCCGCGCACAAGGAAACGATCCGCGGTGCCCAGTTTCTGCCCGGCGGAACGCGCATTTTGACCAACACCCATGACGGCGAAATGAAGGTCTGGGACCTGGACCACCCCGACCTGTTGGCGGCGCCCCGCCCTACCTGCATTCAGGCTTTCGATCACCACAATAGGAACCACCGCGGCGTCCGGGTGACCGCCGACGGCCGGCTGGCCATCCTCTACGGCGCGAATTGGACGCAGATCTGGAACGTTCAATTGGGCGGCTGGTTTGCCGACCTCACCGGCGAGGACGAAGAATTCAAAACCCTGGCCAAGAACGAAACGCTGATGGTCACGGAGGCCACATGGAAACATGGTGGTCTGCGTGTGTGGGACTTGAAACGCGGCCAGCCGATCGCCGTGCTTAGGATGCCGCAGCAAAAGATCAGTCCAAACTATCACCCGGCCATGGAAGAAATGACCGACGAGGAGATCGCCGCGCACACGCCAACGGCGATGATCACCAATGTCACCTTGATCGGCGATGCAAAGCTGGCGGTGTCGACAGAGAAATACAGCACGTACCTGTTTGATCTCGAAACGCTCAGCCTGGAGCGCGAGCTCGGCTACCGCGTCACCGCGCTGCACAGCGACGGCCACACGGCGTTTGCCGCCGGCTCATCGCCGGGCCTCACCGCCTATGACTTGTTTGACGAGGATGCGGACAAGATCAATATGGACGAGGCCGTCGGCTATTACGGCCGTGGCGAAATCGCCTGCCTGGCGGACGGGCGCGTGGTGACCACCAACGAGACGAGCATTCGGGTTTGGCAACCGGGCGGCTGGACCTGCAGCCGTACATTTGCAGACGCACACGCCATGCCGCCCGACGCAAACCCGGCCCACGCCGTCATCAATCAACTCGTCGTCTTGGCCGACGGCTCGCATTTCGCGACCGCGACGCCGTATGACGCGCCGAAGGTATGGGATCCGGATGCGGGATCAAAAGTTGCCATGGCACTGAATACGGCAACCGGGATACCGCCCGGCACGGAACGTCTCACAACCCATCCGCTCGGTTTGATCGGCGAAGTGTCAAACATCGTTCACGTGTGGAACGCGGAAACCGGCGCGGTGATTTGGTCCGCGCCGGCATCGCATCGTTTGCTTGATGTCGCCCCAAATGGCCGGATCGCTTGCGCCGACGGACATCATCTCGTCATCACGACGCCGGTCCCAACTACTTAGTCCGCTCCTCTGTTGTTTCCACGGTCGCTCACGGCGTTGCTTGCACCATACAGACCGTGTCTTCGACCGAGAGGATGTGGACCGCGACGCCCTCCGTGCCCTTGCGCTTGAAGCTCACCGATTCCTGCTCCAGCAACGGTTTCAGAGACATGCTGTGAAGATCGCTCTGATCGATGATCTCGCGGCCGAACTGCCAGCACTGCACCCGGAGCGGCGTTTCGCTTCCGACACGTTCGCCCGATTTCTGAAACAAGAGTGGTGTGCTTCTCGCCTCGGTGTTCTCGACAATGTCGCCCCAAGTCTGCGACGCGACGAGCGGCGCACCGAGAACCAACATCACCAATATCGGGACGATCTTCAGCATTGCGTATCGCATGATAGGCACTCCGTTCACTTGCGTTCATCAATTCGCGGCGACGACACTGATCGGCAGCCGCGCCTCGGCCAATTCTTCGCGCCCCGCGTGTTCGAAGGACGCGGCAACGTCTTCGAGTGACCCGACCGGAATCGGCGTTAGGTCCGGGGTCTTGAGCGCGTCGGACACTTGCAGGCCGCGCTCGGTACGCGACGCGACGCATAGGATTTCCTCGCGCGCGTTCGGCGATTCAAACGCGATGGCGAACGGCGCGCCTTTGGTCAGCACCGGGACCGAGCGGCCGGCAACCACATAAGGGTCGGGACTGAACCGGTTCGGGAAGATGCGCGCGATCTGCGCCTCGTCATCCTGGTAATAGCAATACACATACGCATCCTGCGTCGCGCTCAGGCTCATCTCCAAGACATCGTTCACCGCATAGACCGGCGCCGGGCCCTTGGGCGTGGTCAGGCTGATGGCAAACGGCGTCGGGGCTTGCGCTTCCGGCGCGGGTTCCACCGGCAACGGCCGCTGGCCGAGCGCCAGATCTTCGTGGATCAGCGACTGATAAAGCTGGAAGTCAAGCCGGCCGTGGGCGATCAAACCATTCTCGGCTTGGTATCGCGCAATCGCGGCCTTGGTCGAGTCGTCGAACACGCCGGTCACCGCTGCGTCATAGTGCCCTTCGCTTTTCAGGGCCCGCTGCACAAAGGTGACGCGTTCGGATTCCGACATGGCCTCGAACCACGACCGCGCTTCGTCCAGCACTTCCGGATGCGTTTGCTCGATGCTCAAGCAACGCCAATAGGGAACCTCGGCGAGTTTGCCCAAGACTTCGATCGTGTTGAGCTCGACCAGCGTCCGCGTCGCCGCGTGCATGCCCTCGCTCTTGTTCAAAGAGATGTTAAAGAACAGGCCGGCCTTGCCGATCGTCGCGCCGGCATCGCCGCCGACACCACTGCGGCTGACCGCAATCGAATTATTCGCCGAAATGCCCGGCAATATTTGGCGCGTGACCAGTTTGCCGACATTCATGTCGATCGACACGACCGAGGCGACCATGTCTTTCGACACACCGATTTGCGCATCGGCGATCGAGACGCCACCGCCGACTTGATTGGCGATCACGCTGGAATCGAGCTGCGTGATGGCGCCTCGAATGTAATAGCTCGGCACGCGGAAATCATCGGTGTAGCCGACCAAGCTGTGCAGCTCGGCGACATCCGCTTGCGATTGATCGAAATCGACAAACACGAACGCGTTGCTTTTCACCGACATCCGCGACACGGCTGAAATCAGCATGTCCTTGGTACCGGTGCGCACTTCGCCCGTGGCGTCCGGAATGCCGGCGCTGGTGATCACCACGTTCGAGACGCCGAAGGACAGAAACAAATTGTCCATGCACTGCAAGGCCGGCGTGAAGCTGGTCAGATTGCGCACGGGCGTCGTCTTCGGCTGCGCGACCGTATGCGCGTTTTGCGCATCCCATGTCGCGCACGCCGATGTAAGGACGAGCAGCGATGTGGCCAAAAGGCCTTTGGTCAGTTTCCAATTCATTTTGGCCACCTCAATTTCAGATGCCGTGAGCCGTTCCGACGGCCGGTTAGCAGTTCGTGTTGACGTTAATGATGTCCCTGGCAACGATGATCACTTCGCGCGGCGGACGCGTGGAATCAGGCACCGCACCGATAGTGATGCCGCCACAGCCTTCGTTGCTGATGCGTCCAAAGTTCCGGCGCGCCTCGCCGCGAATGCGATAGCCGCTGGCGATCACCGAATTCACTTTGGCTTGCGAACCCGGATCGAGATGGGGCCGCTTGTTGTATTCCTTGGCGGTCACGCCGTTGACCGAGCCGATCAGAAGCCCGAGGGCGACGAGGGAAAGACCGAACGTGGTTTTCATTGTGCTCTCCTGTGTGCTGCGGTTTCGCCATCCAGCACCATGATGAAGGCGCTGCCGAAAAAGCCTTTGTTCGCGGCCACGCTGATCCGGCATTCGATGAGCGACGCGGCGTCCCAACGGAACGCCGCGAGGGCGATCCGTCCCTGCGCCGGCGCGTTTTCCGCGGCCATGCGCGCCAGACCGGCGATCGCCGCGAGATTTCGCGCGGCGGCCTGAAGTTTTGTCGGCCGCGCGATGTCCAAGACTGCGCCTAGTTGAAGCGGTTGATGGGTCATGTCTCGTCTCCGGGTGTCGGTGTGTTGCGTTGTGTGCCGGCGGATCAGCAGCCGTGGCCGGCGACCGAGACGCAAGAGTGCGTGCCCGCGCCGGACGCGACGTTGACGATCCGATTGACGAACACCGTTCGTTTCGCGCTACCGAGGATCTCCGTGTCGTCGTCAATGCTGTTGACCGACATGTCGGCGTGCGTGCCCGCGCCGCGCGCGATGTTGACCGCTTCGCCGACCACGGTGACGGTGTTCAGATTGCCGTTTACCCGAACGCCGCCGCCGATCGCGCCAATCGATTGCGTCGCTTTGGCAGTCGAACCGATCGCCACATTGGTCGATTGGTTGGCGACGGTGACATTCACCAAGTGCCCGCCCACCTGAACCTCATCGGCACGCACCGAACCGGCGGCGATGGCGCTCAGTACAGCGGCGATGATCAAACTTGTGCGAATTGCGGTCATGGGTCGGGCCGTTTGTTTCGGTTGAACGAAGTGTCTCGCTCTTATTCACGGCGCCGGCCGCGCGGTGGGGTTACGCCCTCGTAAAAAAGTTCGGAAAAATGTGGTCCGGCCCACCCCGCCCCGGCCGGCCGCCCAAAACCAAAAGCGGACCCCGTGTCAAATAACGGGATCCGCTCGGTTGAAACTTTGGCGGAGGGTCCGGGGCGTGAACCGGGGAGGAATTTGTCCGGACCCTCCGATGGGGTTGGCGTTGGCTGATGCGTTTTGCTTCACGGATCGTCCGTTAGCAAACCCGGCCAATAGTGCCGATGGTCTGGCAGGCGGCCGCACGGTCACCGACCGCGAGGTTGGTGGCGCGACGGGAGACGGTCACCTGCTTGATGTAGCCGGCGCGAACGCCCTGCACCGCACCGATCGCCTGACGGGCCTTGGCGTAACGGCCGAGGGCCACGTTGGTGCTCTGGTCGGCGACCGTGGTCTGGTCGATGACGCCGACGCGCACGCCGCCCTGTTGCGCCTGGGCCAACGCGCCCGTCGCGGTGGCGATAACAAGAACGGTGGCGACGGCGGCAATTTTGAACTTGGAAGTCATGAGAGTAGCTCCGTGTTGTTGCTTGAAGCGTGATTGCTTCACCCCCTGTCAAACGCGCGCCTTGCCGAGGGGGGGTTAAACGGAGCAAGATTTTTTTGGAACTTGGCGCAACTATTCAAAAGACGACTTATTTTCAATATCTTACAGGGGTTCCGCGCCGCCAAAAACCCCGGAACAATATGACATCGCGGTCACCGACATAGCCATCCCAGCCCCTTTTTCGTCATGTCACCGGCGAGATCCAGGCCCTATCACCCATATCGATCCGGACATATGTGAACGGCGAGATCTTCCGCACACTGCAGGCAGCGAAGATCCTGATCTGACAATGGCGGCGAATGTTCGATTTAGGCCGTGGTGATAACTGTGGGCTATATAAAATAAACCGATATTCTGTTCAAAATAATTCACTTCGTTCTATTGCACACGAATTATTAGCTATATTTGACTTTGACCTCTTGTACCAGGGTATCCTTGTGGATTGGGCCTCGCTGAAATCTCGCGGCAGGACTCTGTTTTGCCGTCATGAGAGTTGGTCTATCGGCGCCGCGTACACGCGGCGCCTCAAATATAAAATGCGGGAGGAATCAAGCACATGGGTGTCAGGCGAACAGGAATATTCGCTCACGTTATCGTGGCTGCTGCACTGCTCGTGCCAGCTTCGCTACACGCGTCGGATAGAAACATCACCGACAAGGAGCTATCAGACAGGTCGAACACGTCCGATTGGCTTGCTTACGGACGGACGCACTACGAACAGAGGTTCAGTCCTCTTGACCAGATCAACGTCGACAACATCTCAAGGCTAAAGCCGACTTGGTACAAGCCGTTGCCGAACGACATGAGTCTCACGACCACGCCCTTGGTGGTGGACGGTGTCTATTACTATATCGGCAATGTGAGTGTGGTGACCGCTCTCGACGCCCGGACCGGCGAAACGCTTTGGACCTTCGACCCGAAAGTCGGCGAGGCGATCCGTGAGAAGAAGCAAAGACGCGTCTTCTGGTCCTACAGCCGCGGCCTCGGAACCTATGGCGACAAACTCTTCATGGTCACCTGGGACGGCCGTCTGATCGCACTCGATCGGAAAACCGGCAAGCGGGTCTGGGAAACCAGGGCGCTGCCTTTGAACTCCGCGTTGCAGCTCACCATGGCGCCGAAAGCCGCCAATGGACTGGTTCTAATCGGCAATGGCGGTACGGAGGCCGGCCCGACGCGCGGTTGGGTTGCCGCTTATGATACCGAGACCGGCCGAGAGGAATGGCGTTGGTACGTTGTGCCGGGTAATCCGAAATGGGGTTTCGAGGATCCGTCTCAGGAAGCGGCCGCCAAAACTTGGAACGGCGAATGGTGGGACCATGGCGGCGGCGGTAACACCTGGCATGGCTTCACCTACGATCCGGAGTTTGACCAGTTCATTATCGGCACCGGCAATGGTTCGCCATGGAACCGCAAAGTGCGCAGCCCGGGTGGCGGCGATAACCTCTACCTGTGCTCTCTTGTCGCCCTCGACGCCAAAACAGGCGCCTACAAATGGCACGTTCAACAGGCTCCGGGTGAAACCTGGGACTACAACTCGAACATGGATATCACCCTTGCCGACCTGGAGATCGATGGCGCGGACCGCAAGGTCGCGCTACACGCACCGAAGAACGGTTTTTTCTACGTGGTCGATCGGTCGAACGGCAGAGTGATCTCCGCGGAGAAGTTCGCGCCGGCCAACTGGTCGACGCATTTCGACCTCGAGGCTCAAAGGCATGTCGTGCCGGACAGCTCCTTCTTCCCTGACGGCGAGGCGACTATCTATCCGTCGGCGCATGGCGCTCACAATTGGATGTCCCAGTCCTACAACCCCGAAACCGGGCTGGTGTACATCCCGACCCAGAATATCGCCAACACCTTCACCGACCTAGGTGCGGACACCGATACAAGTTGGCGCAACGACAACTGGAAGCTGGGTATTGCCGTGGGGATCGTGCTTGAGAAGATTCCGGGTGAACCGAAGGGAACGCTGACTGCATGGGATCCGGTCAAGCAAGAAGCGGCCTGGAAAGTGGAGCATGACTTCTACTGGGGTGGTGGTACGCTGACGACGGCGGGCAACCTGGTATTCCAGAGTGAGCCAACCGGCATGCTCAAGGCCTACAATGCCACAACCGGCGAACAGGTTTGGGAATATGACGCCGGCCTCGGCATTACGTCGGCGGCGATTACCTATGAATTGGATGGCAAGCAAATGATCTCGGTTCTGATTGGACCGGGCGGCGGCTTCCCGTCCAATGTGCTTGGTGGTGGTGAGTTCGGATTCGAAGGGCACGGCTGGAAATACGGCGCTCAGGAGCGCCGTCTGATCACCTTTGCTCTCGACGGCATGGCCGAGGTTCCGGAGCAGGCGCCGCCGGCGTTTGCCGAACCTTACGTCGACGAGAACTTCACGGTCGATGAAGATAAGGCTGCCCACGGTGCGGGCGTCTTTGCCTTGAACTTCTGCATATTCTGCCACGGTGGTGCTGCACAAGCGGGCGTTTTCGGTCCGGACCTTCGCGAGTCCGATATGCTGAAGAGCGGCAATATGGATGCCCTCAAGAGTGTTATTCAGGATGGTTCCATGACCGACCGTGGTATGCCGATCTTCCCCACACTGACGGATGAGGATATCGAGTCGATACAGCACTACATCCGCCAGCGGGCGAATGAGGATGCCGCCAAAGATGCCTTCTAGTCTCAAGCGGATCCGCACTCATTGATGCGGCGTTCGTCGCATCAATGAATGGAAAGGGGGCCGGTGCCGGCCCCCTTTTTCTTTCGGTTGCTTCACCCCTTGTCAATCACGCGCCTTGTCGAGGCGAAAACTTGCCCGAACAAAAACTCAATTCGGTCTCCGTTTGCTCCCGTTGTGCGCAGCGCTGCGAGCCTTCAGCAGCGCGCGTAACGCGGTTCGAACGAGACAATATTTGTACCGGCCGATTTGAAATGAACGCGGTCTAGCCGGGCCCAATAGCAGGCGGTATCGCACATTTGGCAAGGCCGCGCGGAACAGTACATCTCGCAGCCTTGCAACGTCTGGACACCAAGTCGACGGCACGCATCGCGGATCGCGTCGACCTCGGAATGGGCGGTCGGATCATTCGTGGCGATCGTTCGATTGCGTCCCTCACCAACAATCAGGCCGCCTTTGACTACGACCGCGCCGTATCCCGTCCCGTCGCCGCGGCGCAACGAAAGATCGGCCAAGGCCACCGCGCGTTCGATGTAATGCGCGGGGTCTTGCCGCGCTGGCTGCACGATGGGTTCCAATTCTTCCCGGTCTTGTGCCTTCACACCGACGCGAGGCACGATTAAGGACGCAATTGCGGGCAGTACAAACAGGCCACCTAGGAATTTGCGCCGGCATCCAGCGCGTCCGCACTCACCGTTCATGTCACACCATCATTTTCGCGGGCTGCCGTTAGCCAACGACTTCGGACCTCAACAGACCGCCTGTTCGCCGATTTGTGGAGCCTATTGTCGCGCACGCCGCTCGTCGATCAAACAGGTGCCCTTACGCACCACGCTTCGATCATTCTTGTTGGCTTCGAGCCCCCTTGCACGGCACACAAGGCGTCCGTCGCTGAGTAAGGCGTTCAATTCGCCCCATGCTGCAATCGGACCACAGGCGCCGCCAGCGACGCATCAGAGGCGCCGCTGGTCCGGAAGTGTCTCTTGGGCTCAGTTGGCGCCCGGCACCTTGACTTGGATCGTCGGGTTGACCGGTGTGGGCGTGACCGGCCGATGGGGCGGCCGGGTGGTAAGCGGCGGCCGAACGCGGGGCGGTTTAACGGTGAAATCCAGTATGTCGAAAGTGCTGTGGCTATCGACACAGCCAGGCAGCGTGAGGTTGATTTCTAGCTGTGTGTACTCGTCGCAAATCAAATCCACGTCTTGGCCGGGCCAACAGGCGGTGCATCCGTCGCCGTCGCAGGCCACATCGTAGCCGGCGCACGGATCTTCGTCCGCCTGAGCCGGCGGCGCGGCCACAAATGCGACACAGGTCAGCATGGCGGCATATTTGAGGGGGCGGAACATATCGTATCTCCTTGGCAATTGGGTTCGTATCGTGCCGTCGCATTGGTCATGCGACCGGACATACGGGTTTGTCGGATCGACATCGCCAAAGGTTCAATTCGCCGGGAAAACGCGCGGCGAAGACCGAGCCGCGCCGAGCCCCAAGACCAAAGGATTTCGCAGGATTTGCTTGTCAAAGCCGCGCCAGCCGGTCACTTCTTCCGCCAAAGGGCCTGATATCAGCGGTATCGGGCGCAATCAGTTCTGGGAGACGATGATGGACCGATATAACGGAAAGGCGATTATGTGCGGTGCGGTACTGTTCTGTGCCCTGCTTTTTTCCGCGTCGGGACAGGCGCAGCAGGATCCGAATACGATCGCGCCTGACGCGGACCGTGTCCTGCTAACGATTTTCTTGAAACACACACAGCAGCTCACGCTCGAGGAAATGGGGGCCAACCTCCGGAAGAATGGGTTTCTGGAAAAGTTCCCACCGGACGGCGTGGAAGTGGTGAGCTGGTACCAATTGATGAGTTTCGGTCATGTGGTTACGCTCAAAGTCCCGCCGGCAAAAATCCGCGAGGTCAATCGCGCGATCGAGTCGGGAAGCTACTCAACGTTCAAGAGCGAGGTTTATGTCGGCTATGATTTCTGGCCGATTATCCAAGCACGCAAGGCGCAAATGGCCGAATAACCCGCCTAGGACTGTGCCACTGATTGAACACGCAGAAACCGGACCTAATCGATGCTGAAAAATTTTAGATACAACATTGTGGCGACGCTCATGGCGGTCGCATGCCTACATTTCGAAGATAGCACCCCGTCCGCGCAGGCCGCGGATGAGTCCACCGCTGACGCCCTCGGAATCGCGATGGAGGGATATCCGTACCCGCACCCGGTTCGCTTTCATCCCGTCCGCGACATGGGTGTCGACTTGCGCATGGGCTATATGGACGTGGCACCAACCGGCGAACCCAACGACCGCACCGTGGTGCTCATGCACGGCGCCAACTTTTTCGGCGCCTATTGGGCCGGCACGATCGAGGCGCTGACGGCAGCCGGCTTCCGCGTCATCGTGCCCGACCAAATCGGCTTCGGAAAATCCTCCAAACCGGACATGGCGTACAGCTTCCATTGGCTCGCCACCAACACCAAAGCGTTGCTCGACACGCTGGGTGTGGAACGCGCGGTCGTGGTCGGCCATTCCATGGGCGGCATGCTTGCCAGCCGGTTCGCGCTGATGTTCCCCGCGACGACCGAAAGGCTTGTGCTGGTCAATCCATTGGGCCTGGAGGATTACCGCCAAACCGCCCCCTGGGTCTCGGCGGAAACGGTGTATCAGGGCATGCTGGCGCAGACCGAGGAAAAGATCCGCGCCTATCACGAAACCTATTACGTCACCTGGAAGGCCGCTTATGAAACCTATGTTCAGGTGCATTATCGCTGGACGCTGAGCGGCGAATATCCACGCATGGCGCGCGCGCGGGCGCAGATCGTTCAGATGATCCTGTTACAACCGGTCGTCCATGAGTTTCGGCGCATCGAGGCGCCAACTTTGCTGATTATCGGACAAGAGGATCGCACCTCGCCCGGCCGTGGGCGGGTTCCGGAAGCGGTCCGCCAAACCGTTGGTCAGTTTCCCGCGCTCGGCCGCGCCGCCGCCGAAATGATCCCGAATGCGACTTTGTTTGAGTTACCCGGCGTTGGCCACAACCCTCATCTGGCGGTGCCCGATCGATTTCACGAGGCCTTGCTGTTGTTCCTCGACTAACCAGTCGTGACCTCCATCACGCAACGCGCGCGACTATCTCCATGTTGACCAAAGGTCGCGGCCAAACGAGCCCAATTGGAGGTGGGGCTGCCGTTACCCTCGAACATGGGATGGTTCACACGCAACCAAGGCCTGGCCGCACTTGCTCAGAAATCTCATAGACGAGCGACAGGGCTATTCAATTTCGTTTGCCCTTGGATTGGGCGGCGCGCTTGCGGCGCTGTGGGCCGGCCTGCCCCTCCCCTGGTTCCTGGGGCCGATGATCGCGAACGCCGCAGCGGCGATTGCCGGCGTCCGTTTGAAAGGACCCGATTTTCTGAGGCCGATCGCCCTGCCGATTCTGGGCGTCATGCTGGGCACCGCGTTTCATTCGGAGATTTTCGGACATGTCGGCACCTGGGCGATTTCCTTCGCATTGTTGCCTGCCTATGTAATTGGCACCAGCGTCGTCTGCTACGGCTATTACCGCAAAATCGCCGGCAGGGATCGCGTAACGTCCTATTTCGCCAGCATGCCCGGCGGCCTGTCGGACATGGTGTTGCTGGGCGAAGCCTATGGTGGCGATGTCCGACAAATCGCCTTATCGCATTCGGTCCGCATCTTGGTTGTGGTCACGGCGGTTGCGCTGTTCTTTGGATATGTCTTCGATGTCTCGAGCCAGTCCGCCGCGCGCCCGACGACGCAGCTAACCGATCTTGGATATGTGGAAGGGATCGTCCTGGTGCTCTGCGCCATCGCTGGCCCGGCGTTCGCGCGTTTTTTGCGAATCCCGGCCCCGCTCATGCTCGGGCCACTGATCTTAAGCGCGCTGGCGCACCTCACCGCGGTCGCCGAGTTGGGACCGCCAACGGTCTTGTCGCTCGCCGCGCAATTCGTGCTGGGCGCCGGCGTCGGCGCGCGTTTTAGCGGCATCACGTTCGCCTCGGCGGCCGGCAATTTGCTGCACGGACTGGCGGCGGCCGTTCTGGCGCTGCTGTGCTCGGCTTTGGCGGCGTTCGCCGTCGTCGCGATTGCCGGCATCGACTTCTTTGAAGGCTTTCTCGGCTACGCACCGGGCGGCATGATGGAAATGAGCATCCTCGCCTTGGCGATTAACCAAAGCGTCGCGTATGTCTCACTCTGTCACACGTTTCGCTTTGCGTTCGTGATGTTCGCGTCCCCGATCCTCTACCAAATTCTGCGCACCAAGGCGGGCCAGGCGGATTAGATCACGCGCCACACGCAGTCTCGATCGTCGTTGGCTGCAAGGCCTTACCGATTTATTTGACCGGCCTCGCCGCGCTAAACTGCCACGACGAACATTCGGGAGGCGGTCAAATGAATGAAGCCAGCAATAAGTGGATCGGCAAACGGACGATCCGTCCGGACGGCGCGGATAAGGTCACCGGACGCGCCGCGTTCGCCGCCGACGCCGCCATGCCCGGCATGATCTGGGGCAAAGTGCTGCGCAGCCCGCACCCCCATGCGCGCATCAAGGCGATCGATACGTCGAAGGCCGAAGCGCTTCCAGGCGTGAAGTCCGTCGTGACCGCCGCGGACATTGTCGAATTCCCGGTCGACACGCCGGTGCCACTCGGCATCCAGGACATGCGGTGGATGAGCCGCAACATCATGGCGCGCGAGAAAGCTCTGTTTCATGGCCATCCGGTGGCCGCCGTCGCGGCGACGACCGAACGGATCGCGGCGGAGGCCTGCGCCTTGATCGAGGTGGATTACGAGGTCCTGCCATTCGCGATCGAGATCGAGGACGCCATCAAGCCCGATGCCGCCGTGCTTCACGAATTCATCGAGCACGAGGGCAAGCCCTCCAACATCGCCAAAACGCTCGAGCACAAACTCGGCGATATCGAAGCCGGTTTCGCCGAAGCCGACGTGGTGATCGAGCGCACCTTCAAGACACGCCCGGTGCACCAAGGCTATATCGAACCCCATGCCTGCCTGGTCAGCGTCGCGCCTGACGGCAAAACGGTGATTTGGAGTTCGAGCCAAGGGCAGTTCATGGTGCGCGCGATGACGTCGTTGCTGACCGGCATCCCGCAAAGCGACATCCGCGCCATTCCGGCGGAGATCGGGGGCGGCTTCGGCGGCAAAACCATCGTCTACCTTGAACCCGTCGCCACCATGCTAGCCAAGAAATCCGGCCGGCCGGTAAAAATGGTGATGAACCGCGAGGAAGTGATGCGCGCCACCGGCGCCACCTCCGGCTCGATGAGCACGGTCAAAATCGGCGCGACCAAAGACGGTCAGATCACCGCGGCCCAGGGCACATTCTATTTGCAGGCGGGCGCGTTGCCCGGCGCCCCGATCCGCGGCGCGGCGGGCTGTTCGTTCGCGCCTTATGACATTCCGAACGTCCATTCGCGCGGCATCGACGTCGTCTCCAACCGGTCGAAGGTCGCCGCCTACCGGGCGCCCGGCGCGCCGATCGGTGCCTATCCGGTCGAGAGCGTACTCGACGAAGTCGCCGAAGCGCTCAAGATGGACCCGCTCGAATTCCGTCTGAAAAACGCGGCGCGACAGGGGACGAAAGCAGCCCACGGCCCGGTTTATCCGCGCATCGGCTTCGCCGAAACGATCGAAGCTGCGCTCGCCCATCCGCATTACAAGGCGCCGCTCGGCAAACATCAGGGGCGCGGCGTCGCCAGCGGTTTCTGGTTCAACGCCGGCGGGGAGTCGAGCGCGCAAGTCAATATCACCGAAGATGGCAATGTGGTGGTGACCACAGGCCATCCGGACATTGGCGGCTCGCGTGCCTCGATCGCGAACATCACCGCCGAATTGTTGGGCATCGATTATCGGCGCGTTTCGGTCTTGATCGGTGACACCGCCACCATCGGCTACAGCAACCTCACTGGCGGCAGCCGCGTGTTGTTTGCGTCGGCCATGGTGGTGACCCAATCGACGGAAAAAGTCATTGCCACGCTTTGCGAGCGGGCCGCGAAGATTTGGGAGATCGATCCCGAGGCGGTTACCTGGGAGAACGGCGAAGCGCGCCCGGCCGGCGACAATGCCGGAAAGTTTCCGCCACTGTCGCTCGCTGAGATTGCCGCCAAGGCCACCGCGACGGGCGGTCCGATCGGCGCCGGCGTGCAGCTCAACACCACCGGCGCGGAAGGCGGGTTCGCCACACACATTTGCGATGTCGAGGTCGATGTCGACGTCGGTATCGTCCGCATCCTTCGCTATACGTCGTTCCAGGATGTCGGCCGGGCGGTTCATCCGAGCTATGTCGAAGGCCAAATGCAGGGCGGCGTCGCCCAGGGCATCGGTTGGGCGCTCAACGAGGAGTATATCTACGATCAGGATGGCCGGGTCGATAATCCGGGCTTTCTCGATTACCGCATGCCGGTCTGCTCGGATTTGCCGATGCTCGATACCGTCATGATCGAGGTGCCGAACCCCAAGCATCCACAAGGCGTGCGCGGGGTCGGCGAAGTGCCGATTGTGCCGCCGCTCGCGGCCATCGCCAACGCCGTCTACGATGCGCTTGGTATCCGTTTCGACCGCTTGCCGATTTCGCCGCCAAAAGTGTTGGAAGCATTGGAGCTGCCGAATGCGGCCGAGTAATGTTGCGGCAGCGGTCGCTTGATTAGCCCACTACGCGATTGGACCAAGGCTGCACCTCACAGCACGTGAGTGCCGCAGCGACGCGCGCGGTCACTCGCGTTTCGCGAGCGAAGCCATCTCGTCGATATTCGGTTGGGTCTCGAAGCGCGGCAGGTCCGACAGGTCGCGCGTCCATTCGAGCGCCGAGCGGCACCACACTTGGATGCGCGGCTTCAGCGCGGCGCGTTGGCGGATCGTGCCGACTCGAATGCCCATGAAGTCACTGCCTTCGCCAACCGTGGTCGCATGAATGCGGGTGCCGCACTCAGGACAGAAACTGAGGGCGCGAACCGTGCCGCTGTCCGCCGTCTTCTCGTAAACCTTGAGCGTCCCCGTCAACAAAGTGAACTGGGCCGCGTCGGTTATGGCCACCACGCCGTAAGCAGTCCCTGAGTTGGTTTGGCAGTCCGTGCAATGGCAAATTCCCACGCGCGCGGGGTCCACCTCCGCCTCATACGTAATGTGCCCGCACAGGCATCCACCATCGATTTTCATGCACCGCTCCGCATCAAGAAGCATGGCCGGTTGCATCGACCGTAAAATCTGGTCTCGTTTGGCTCAAGCCTTGGACGAACGACGTCATGTCTTTTGACGATAACCTAGCTAGATGCGTTTGCGTTCGTGACGCATAACACCGCTGTTTTCAGGGATGCCAGCAATGCATCCAAATCGTCCCGGTTCTTCGCCGAATATTTCAGGCCCATGACGACAGTCACGATTAAATGTGCGAGCTGTCTTGGGGTTTGATCGGACTCCGCCAACGCTTTTGAGTGCGGCGAGAGTAATTCCGTCAGCAGTTCGCGATGTTTTTCGTGCGATCGCTCAATCTCCGCGCGCCCGGCTTTGCTGTGGTTGTAAACTTCATTCTCGGCATCGACCGAAGACTGCAGAAGTTCGAAAGATTTGATCACAGTGCCGGCGAAATATGTCTCTAGTTGTGATGCTAATGTTTCGCATCCGGCCAGATTTTCGCGAACCGCCCTAAGATTTTGATCGGTAATGTAGCGGATTGACGCGACAATGAGTTCGTCTTTGCCGCCAAAGGTATCGTAGAGCGTTTGCCGCGACACGCCGGCTTCAGACGCGATATCCGCCATGGCCGTCTTGCGCGCGCCATACCGCACAAAAGTGCGGATCGCCGCCCCGATAATCTTCTCTTCGGTCTCGGTCATTCAGCCTTCCCGTTCCTTTTGACGCGCCCGCCAGGCCACCTTTTTCCGCGGGCGAAGCTAGCCACAAATTTCTTACTTGACAAATAAGGCATATTTGTAAGATACAACTTTACATATTTAGTCTTGTTGTCCAGATTGTGCCCGCGCTGCCGAAGTCGCCGATGGCCAGATTAAATCGGCGCGGACCTTGGCGAAACGACCTCTTTCGACGGCGCAGATCTGAACGCCCTGGATCGGGCAATGGGAGGTGTTTGATGCTTGGAAACATGATCTCAAACATGATGGTCAAGCCGTTCCAATCTCCGATTTTCGATACCCCCGGAAGTTATGGGCTGGACTATGAGGACGTGGCGTTTGAAGCGATAGATGGCGTCACGCTGCGGGGCTGGCTGATCAAGGGCGGTACCGACAAGGTCATCATCCAAAGTCATTTCGGTGTGCAGTGCAGCCGGTGCGGTTGGACGCCCAAGGGCAAGGGGCCCATCAAACCCTGGAAACAGGATATTTCCTTTTTGCGACAGGCGGAGTACCTCGCGGGCCATGGCTATTCCGTCCTCATGTACGATTTCCGCGGCCATGGGGAGAGCGATGTCGGCACGATTCCCTGGGTCAGTTGGGGTCCGGAAGAGGCGAAGGATGTAATCGCCGCCGCCGACTATATCGTGCGTCAGCGGCCTGAGTTCAGAGACGCTTCCATCGGCCTTCTATCGCTGTGCATGGGGGCCGCCGCGACGAC
Source organism: Alphaproteobacteria bacterium (assembly GCA_028289725.1). Taxonomy (GTDB): domain Bacteria; phylum Pseudomonadota; class Alphaproteobacteria; order UBA7887; family UBA7887; genus JAKZSU01. The sequence continues at coordinate 1,582 of JANQOH010000204.1, read as the reverse complement.
CTATGCCTATGGCCGAACAGATGGCTTGGCGAACTACCCGAACATCAAGGCCATGATCGCGGTCCAACCGCTGCTCTACACATATTTCGTTCGCGCCTTGGGCATGCCGGGCTTCTTGGCGCGCGCCGGCGAACGCGTCAGTGAGAGGCGCCTCGGGTTCGACATGGCCAAGCCCAACTTCCTCGATCACGTAGACAAAATCCCAGTGCCAACCCTGGTCGTTCAGAACAAGAACGACCCGTGGACCGAGACGAGCATGATTCAGGAGTATTTCGACCGCCTCACGGTCGAGAAAGACCTGAAATGGCTCGACATCGAGAAAAGCCGGTTTGCCGCCTATGACTATGTCGGGACCCACCCCAAAGACGTCATCGGTTGGTTCGACAGATATTTATGACCACGGGACACGAGGAGCCATTCCTTCAGGTAAAAAAATTGCTATGGCAATCAGACTCGACGGGGCGTGCTGGACCCATCAAGAGCCGCGCTCTTGACCATTTATCCGAGCCCGATGCGCCAAAAGGAAAGAGACAATGATCTATAGAATGCTTGCGGATCTAGCCACAAAGACCCGTGCGCCACTCTTCGATAACCCGGCGAACTGGGGTCTGGCCTACGAAGACGTCGAGTTCAAAACCGCAGATGACGTGACACTGCGCGGCTGGCTTGTCAATCCGGGTCAAGACAAGGTGGTGATCCAAACACACTTTGGACTGTTCTGCTGCCGCGCCGGATACACAAATGACGAAAAGCCCCGTCTGATGCGGGCCTGGCCGACTGACATTCCTTTCCTCAAGCACATCAAGGCGTTTGCCGAACAGGGCTACACCACGTTGGCCTATGACATGCGCAACCATGGCGAAAGTGATCGGGGCCGCTCGCAATACGCATGTGACGGGCAGGCGGAGTACCATGACGTGCTCGCGGCGGTCCGATTCGTTACCTCGCATCCCGATTACAGAGACGCCCCCATCGGCATGCTGGACATCTGCATGGGTTCCACGTCGATGACGCTGGCACACGGGCTTCCGGACGGGCTGGAGCATGTCGACAATATCAAGGCGCATGTTGTGATCCAGCCGCTCTATAGCGGTGCGTGGTTCCGGCAGATGGGTCTGCCCGCGTTCATGATCCGGGGCGCTGTCAATCACAGCGTCAAACGTGGCGGCGCGAACTTTGATAAATCGCCCATCGACCGTGTGAAGCTGATCAACAAACCGACAATGGTCATCCAGAACAAAAACGATCCCGTCGCCGATATGGACTACGTCAAGTCGTACTACGAAGCGCTGCAGGTCGAAAAAGAAATGGTATGGACCGACGTTGGCAAGAGCCGCATTGCCGGTTACGCCGATCTGACAGAGCACCCCGACAAAGTCATCGAGTGGTTCGGGCGCCACGTTCATCCAGATGAAAAAGTCAGACTGGCGGTGGCCAACGGCTAACCGACGTGGGAGAGGCCGAAGATGCTAGTCGCGGCGAACTTCGGCAACTAGGCCGGACGCCGGGCCTATTTGCCCAAACAACGAGAGGACCGGACCATGATTAGACGCATTCTGACCTGGGTCGTTGCGCCCGTGTC
>JANQOH010000192.1 GCA_028289725.1 Alphaproteobacteria bacterium | reverse complement strand
ATCCGGTCGACAAAGTGGAGGAGATGCTGGGGGCAATGGCGGAGACCGGCACGCTGCCAGAGTTTGAGTGCTTCGATGTGGGTATTGTTCGCTCGGTCGGGCTCTACATCGAAAACGGCATGGTCGACCACCCGGAATATAACTTCGTCATGGGCGTCGCGTCCGGCATGCCGGCGGACGCGGACCTGCTGCCTTTGTTGCTACGCTACATGAAAGACGGCTGTCGCTGGCAAGTCACCGCCATCGGTCGCGAGGACATCTGGCCGTTGCACCAGAAGGCCGCGGAACTTGGCGGCATGCTACGTACGGGCGTTGAGGATACGTTTTATCTTCCCGACGGATCGCGCACGCGGGGCAATGGCGAATTGGTCGAAGCGTTGGCGACCTGCGCGCGCAATGCCGGCCGCGACGTGACCTCGCCCGAAGAAACGCGCGCGATGCTGGGCCTCACCACTTGAGGCGGCGCGACGCTCCAGTGTGCGGGAGTGTTCCGGGCGGTGCAAAGTCCTCTACCACGGTGTTTCACCCCCACCCAAACCCTCCCCCATCAAGGGGGAGGGTTTCTACTTGAGCCGGTGCGATCGCGTCCCAATGTGGCAAATGTCGCGCAATTTCATTGATTTGGGCCCTCCCCCTTGATGGGGGAGGGTTTGGGTGGGGGTGATGTCCCCGTTTTCGCATCCTTGTTGCTTAAAAGGCCAGCGCTTCGGTGGTCCGCACCCAGCGTCCGTCTTGGATTTGATTGAGGAAGGTCGACTCGCTGGCCAGCCGCTGTTTGGGGCCAAACGTGATCGGCGTTGAACCGAACATATCCTCATAGCCTTGGATCTGCTCGAGGCCTAGGATGAAGCTGTCGGCGGTCAGGTCCGGTCCTGCGTTCTCCATGCCGAGCGCGGTCAGGGTGATCACCATATAGCCAGCGGCGGCTTGAATGTTGGCTTCGGTTCCGAACTTCTCCCTGTAGCTGTCCATCCAAGCTTTCACGGTGTCGTCGGCGGTGTCGTAGTAGGGAATTGGCGTGAAACCGACACCGTAAAGACCTTCGACGACCTCTTTGCCGAGCATGGCAACTTCCGGCGCGTAGCCAGCTTGGCCCACCAAGAAATCGACGTCCCAGCCGATCTTCCGGGCTTCGGCCATGGCGCCGACGGTCTCGCGAATGATCGTGCCGAGCGTCACTAGATCACAGCCATCCGCGTTCATACGCGCAATTTGGCTCGAAAAATCAGTCGCGCCGCGCTTGTATGTGGTCTCGCTGGCCAGCTCCATACCCATCTCTTCGAGCTGATCGACCACGCCTCGATAATGGTTTAGGCCAAACTCATCGTCTTGATAGAGCATGCAGACAGCTTGCTTGCCCTTGTCCTCGACCATCCACTTCGTGCCCGCGCGCATGCCGTGATAGTAGGGCGGGAACAGCGCGAACTTCAGGGCATCGAACGGTTCGTACATCTGCTGCGCGGCGGTCAGCGGGAAGATGTGCGGCAAACCTTCGCGCAGCACCAGCGGCATGCTGGCGAGCACGGTTGGTGTGCCCATGGCGCCGGCCATCACGAAAATTTCGTCGCGCGTTAGCAGTTTCTGCGTCGCGAGGACGGCTTTCTTCGGGTCGTATCCCGAGTCCTCGACGACCAGTTTGATCATCCGGCCGTGAACGCCGCCATTGGCGTTAATCTCGTCGACCGCCATTTGCATGCCGTTTCGAACCGGCACACCCCAAAACGTAATTGGGCCGCTTAAATCTTGGTGCGTACCGATCACGACCTCGGTCTCGGACACACCTTGGTCCGCCTGCGCACTCGTGGTCGCAAGCGCAAACATCGCCACAGCCGCAAGCAGCCAGCCAAATCGTGCGAAAGCGTTCATGTCTTTTCTCCTATCTGCACAAACCAATGAATGCCAAGCGGGCTCACGCCGCCTGGTACATATCGTCGATCAAAGTCTTGTACTTCTTGTTCACGAAGCTGCGTTTCAGCTTCATGGTCGGGGTCAATTCCTCGTCCTCTGGATCGAGCTCCTGATCAATCAGCCGGAAATACTTGATCGTCTCGACGCGCGCGAATTGCTTGTTGACCTTCTCGACTTCAGCGGCGACTAGCTCCACCACATCGTCCGCACGCGTCAGGCTCGCGAAGTTGGTAAACGGTACCGATTTATCCTGCGCGAATTTCGCGACATTTTCATAATCGATCATGATCAGGCAGGTGAGGAATTTCCGGCCATCGCCGATCACAACCGCGTCCGAGATGTAGGGACTAAACTTGAGCTGATTTTCGATCTCGCTCGGGGTGATGTTCTTGCCGCCGGCGGTGATGATAATGTCCTTCATCCGGTCGGTGATTTTGACGAAGCCCTGATTGTCGATCATTCCGACGTCGCCGGTGTGAAGCCATCCATCGCGGATCGTCTCCGCCGTTTTGTCCGGATTTTTGTAATAGCCCATGAACACGATATCGCCGCGAATCAAGATTTCGCCGTCGGGCGAGATCATCACTTCCGCGTGCGGCACCGCGCGGCCAATGGTGCCGAGCTTGATCTGCTCCGGCGTCATCAGCGTGGCGACGCCGGCGCTTTCGGTCTGGCCATAGGCTTCGAGCATGTCCAGCCCGAGCGCGAGGTACCACTTAATCAAGTCGGGCGCGATCGGGGCCGCCCCGGTGGCGAGCCAGCGGCAGCGGTCGATGCCGATCATCCGCCTGATATTGCGCAAAACCAGGTGATAGGCGAACCAGTTGGCGATGCGGAGCCCCGTCGGAATGGGGCGGCCTTCGAGTTTGTGATCCGCCACCTGATACCCAATACCGATGGCGCGCTGATACGCCCATTGTTGCAGGCGCGTCGCATCGCCCACCGCGATGGTGATGGCCGAATAGAATTTTTCCCAAATGCGCGGGACCGCGATCATGTTGGTCGGCTGCACTTCACGGAGGTTTTCCGGCACAGTGTCGACGCTCTCCGCGAAATTCGTGACCGTGCCCGCATAGATCGCGAGAAACGCCGCGGCGCGTTCGGCAATGTGACACAGCGGTAGGAACGACAGCCGCTCATCGGAGTCGCCGGTCGGCAGTAAATCCACGGATTGCTCGGCCTGGAAGACAATATTGTGATGGCTAATCATCGCGCCTTTTGGCGGCCCGGTCGTGCCAGAGGTATAGACGAGGATTGCCAAATCTTCCGGCTTGGCGATCTGGATCAGGTCGTCCCACTTTTTCGGGTGGTCTTGGTGATAACGCGCGCCGACATCCAGCAAATCATCGAAGCTCATCACCATGTCGTCGGAAAGATCACGCAGGCCCTCCATGTCGTAGACGATCGCCTTGATCAGCGTCGGCATCTCCGACCGCGCTTCGAGCACTTTGTCGAGTTGCTCTTCATCCTCGACGAAAACGAACTTCGCCTCGCAATTGTTGATGATGTAGGCGATTTGGTTGGGCGCGTCGGTCGGATAGATGCCCGACGTGACGCCGGCGGCGCCGAGCACGCCGAGGTCGGTATAGAGCCACTCCGGATTGTTCTGGCTCAAAATGCAAACCCGGTCGCCGGTCTTAAGACCAAGCGAAACCAGTCCCAGGCCAACATGGCGCGCGCGCTCGCCAAATTCCGACCAGCTAATGCTCTGCCAGATGCCGAAGTCTTTCTCGCGCATGGCAACTTGCGGACCGCGCGTCAAAACCTGGCGCCAGAACATGGTCGGCACCGTATCGCCCTTCAGACCCGATAAATCATCGCCTCTCGGCATGGCTCATTTCCTGGCGGGGAAGGGGCTCGCGATGGAGCTCACCGCCACAATTTCTTGCGTTTCCAGCGGCGTTCCCCGCGCACGCCGGTATCCCTGACCCCCAGGTAAAACTCCTTAATGTCGTCCTTCTCGCGCAAGCGCTGGCAACTATCCTCCATGACGATGCGGCCGGCTTCAAGCACATAGCCGTAATCGCCAGTTTTCAGCGCCATATTGGCGTTTTGTTCCACCAGAAGAATGGTCGTGCCTTCCTCATCATTGACTCGTTTAATGATGGTGAAGATCTCGTTCACCAAGAGCGGCGACAGGCCAAGCGACGGCTCATCCAAAAGCAGGAGCTTGGGCCGCGCCATCAAGGCCCGGCTGATCGCGAGCATTTGCTGCTCGCCGCCGGAAAGTTGCGCGGCCTCCTGGTCGCGGCGCTCCTTGAGGACCGGGAAATAGCCATAGGCGCGTTCAAGGTCGCGCGCGACGCCGTCCCGATCGCGGCGCGTGTAGGCGCCCATTTCCAAATTCTCTTTTACCGTCAGATAGGGAAAAACCTCTCGGCCCTCAGGGACGTGGGCGATGCCCATATGCACAATCTTATCGGGCGTTTGCTTCTGGATCTCCTGGCCTTCGAACTTCACCGTGCCTTTCTCGGGGTCCATCACGCCGCAGATGGTTTTCAGGACCGTCGTCTTGCCCGCGCCGTTGGCGCCGAGGACGGTCACGATGCTGCCTTCGCGCACATCCAAGCTCACGCCGCGGATCGCGGTAATGATCCCGTAATGCGTCTCGATATTGCGGACTTCCAAAAGCGCATCCGCCATGTCAGCCCCCGAGATACGCTTTGACGACTTCGGGATGGCTCTGCACCTCGTCCGGCGTGCCCATCGCGATCGCGCGGCCATAGTTGAGGGCAAGAACCCGGTCCGAGACCCGCCCGACCAGGTTCATGTCATGCTCGATCATCAACACGGTGATGCCGAGGTCTTTCTGGATGTCGCCGATCCAGAAGGCCATGTCGTCGGTTTCCTCGGTGTTGAGGCCCGAAGACGGTTCGTCGAGCAGCAACAGCTTTGGCTCGCTCGCGAGCGCCCGGCCAAGTTCCACGACCTTGCGCACGCCATAGGGCAGGCCGCTAACCAAGGTCTCGCGATAGGCTTGCAGGTCGAGAAAATCGATCACTTCCTCGACCTTCTCGCGGTGCGCGATTTCGGCCCGGCGCACATGCGGCAAAAACAGCATGTTCGACACGACGCCCGTGCTGGCATGCGCGTGCCGGCCGAGCAGCAGGTTGGCGAGTACGGTCGCATTGTCGAACAGCTCGATATTCTGAAAGGTCCGCGCGATACCCATGCCGGCGATCCGATGCGGCGGCACACGGGTGATGTCCTCACCGTCAAAGGTAATGCGCCCATCGGTCGGGTCGTAGATGCGGCTGACCAAATTGAAGGTCGTGGTTTTGCCCGCGCCGTTCGGTCCGATGATGGTGAACACTTCACCGGCCTCGACCTCGAAACTGATCTGATCGACCGCCCGCAGGCCGCCGAAGCTTATGCCAAGCTGCTCGACCGCGAACAGGCTCATCGCAGCCGCTCCGTCTTGGTGTAGCTCTTCTGCCGCTTGAACGTGGCCTTGCGGTACATCGGGAAGGTCGAAAAATAGAGTTTGATCTTGACCCACCGGCCATAGAGCCCGAGCGGCTCATAGAGCATGAACAAAACGATCACCAAGCCGAAGATGCCGGCGTCAATGCCGGTCTGTTCGGCAATCTGGCTTGGCATATAACCTTTGAGGATCGACACGATCTGCGGCAGCACAATCACGAAGATCGCGCCAAACACCGCGCCGTGGATTGAGCCCAAGCCGCCCACCACGATGAGGAGCAGGAACTCCACCGACAGCAAAATCGTGTAGGCCTCCGGGCTGATATAGCCGAGACGGTGGGCGTAAAGCGCGCCGGCAAGGCCGGTCACCGCCGCGCTGATCGCGAACGCGATGGTTTTATATTTGGCGAGGTTGACGCCCATGCTTTGCGCCGCGATCTCGCTGTCGCGGATCGCGATCATCGCGCGCCCGGTCGGCGAGCGCAGCAGGTTCACCGCGCCGAGCACGACCAGAACCAACACAGCAAGACAGACATAGTAGAGGTGCCATTCGCGGAACAGTTCGACGCCGAAAATGTTGATCGGTTCGACGAGCATGCCAAGCGTGCCGTTGGTGACGGACTCCCAGCGCGCCAAGATTTCTTCGACGATGAAGGCGAAGGCGAGGGTGGCGATCGCCAAGTAAATGCCGGCGAGCCTGAGCGCGGGCAGGCCGATCACGACGCCGACCGCGCCGGCGAGCAGCCCGGAGATCGGCAGGCTGAGCAGGAACGGAAATCCCTTCTCAAGCAGGATCGCCTCGGTATAAGAGCCGACCGCGAAAAACGCCGCGTGGCCCAATGAGATTTGGCCCGTATAGCCGGACAGAAGCATCAGTCCGATGCCGGCGATGGCGTAGATGAACACGAAGGTCGCTTGCGACATCAAATAGCGGTCGAGCACCAGCGGCGCGGCGATCAGGGCGACAATCAGCAGCGCGTACCAGAACACCGCGCCACCATGCTTGAACAGGCGGATATCCTGGTTGTAGTCGGTTTTGAAGATGAATCGCATGCGCGCCTACACCTTCTTCCGCGTCGTCGTACCGAACAGCCCTTCGGGCTTCACGATCAGCACGATCAGCAGGATGACGTAGGGCGCGACATCCTTGAAACCTTCGGGCAGATAGAAGCCGGCGAGCGCCTCGACGATGCCGATGATCAGCCCGCCGACGATCGCACCAGGGATCGAGCCGAAGCCGCCGAGCACAGCGGCCGGAAAGGCGCGAATGCCAAGGAAGCCCATATTGACGTGCACGAAGGCGATCGGTGCCAGAAGCAGCCCGGCGAACGCGGCGACACCGGCGCTGATGCCCCAGATCATCGAAAACACGGTCTTGACCGGGATGCCCATGTAATAGGCGGCGAGCTGGTTCTGGGACGTCGCCTGCATCGCGACGCCAAGCCGGGTGTAACGGAAAAACAGATACAGCACCGCGACCAGCGCCATGGTCAGGACGATCACCGCCATATGGTCTTGGCTCAGCACGAGCCCGCCGACCTCGACCACCTTGCCGTAGAACGGCGTCTCGATGGAGTAGGTGTCGACGCCCCATCCCGGGATCATGCTGACGATGCTGCGCGCCAAAAAACCGAGGCCGATGGTCACCATGATGATTGCGAACACCGGCTGGCCGACCATGGGCCGCATCACCACGCGTTCGACCCCGGCGCCGAACAGCGCGGTGAAAACGATCGCGATCGCCGCGCCGATCCAGAAGTTGAAGCCGAAAATGACGATCAGCGTGTAGGCCAGGAACGCACCGATCATCATCAATTCGCCTTGGGCGAAATTGACCACTTCGGTCGCCTTGTAGATCAGCACGAAGCCGAGCGCGACGAGCGCGTAAACACAGCCGATCGCCGTGCCGCTCACCACCTGTTGGGCGAACTGTTGAAGTCCTTCCATGCCTATTGCGGCCGCCTTCTTGCGCGCGCCCCCTCTGGCGCGATTTCAAAGCGGCGGCACCATCGCAAGAAGCACGCGGCACGGCCAGCGAATTTTCGGCTCCGGCCGCTCGGCCTCGATCAATTCACACGCTTCGTCTTCTACGGCGAAACGATCGGCATTTTCGTGTTCTCTGCCTACTGGTTCATCAAGCGCATCGAAATCCGCGACACCCACGCCGAAACTCAGGCACTGACCAAGGCAGCGGACATATAAAGTCCGCCGAGAAATATCACTCTTGCATTGCCGGTTCGCCGCCGAACCCGATGCGCGAGGGCCGGTTGTTTGGTGTTTGTCGATCAACTTCTGAATATGGAACCAACTCGCGCATTGCCAGCAAACACGATTGATCCGGCTTGCTTTCCGGACGTTCCGGATGCGTGCACCGTGCGGCTAGTCTAAGCCAAAGTCGGACATTCTTGGATGGGACCGCCCTTACCGGGATCCGACCCTGGAAACACTTACAGCCACATGTAAATCGTCAATTTCGATTGTGATGCAATCCTGGTCGCGGGCGGTGAGGGGCAATGAGAGGGTCAGGTCCGACAGCGCTTCCTCAATTGTGCAAAGTGGGACAACGACGGACCGTCGGTCGTCGCGACCATCGACTTTCACCGCAGTGACTTGGTCAATTAAGACCGTCGCCGAAACCGTGCGCCCGCAATTTTCGACTGCTGTTCTTAGTTCAGTTGCCGTCAACCGGACACCCGAACTAGTCGCTTCAATTTCCTCATATTGCGTGTCCGCGAACAGGGTTACAACCTTGCGAGCAGTCGGGACAAAGTACGCGGGGAGTTCTCCGGGCATTTGGCTAGTACATGTGTCGTCGGGATGCCTTAAGTGGTCTTCCGTCGTCTGTTAAAGTTCGTCAACATCTCGACGGGTATCAACATCCGGCTTGGTAGTTCTCCCTGTGATCGTTCTTTTGTGACTCGCCGACCAGAGGCATCGTATGTCGATTCCTATGAGTGAATTTGCAGACCACGACTGCTCTTCCTATCCGAGACTTCGTCTTCCCCATACCGCAGTTCTGATCACTATGGTGCTAACTGCGTGTGCTCCGAAAGTAACAGCCGAAACGCAGCCAACATTCGTGGCCAAAAATTTCTTTGACGAATCCATTGCGCATTGGCCCAGTTTGATTGGTCCAGGCGCCTCGGATCGAAATGCAAAGAGAAAAGCTGTTAAAAATTTCCGAGCGTTAAATTATGTAAGCCGGAATATTAACTTCATTTTAAATGATTTTTCCGAATTGGGGATCGAATGTAAAAATCCTCAAGAAGGTCGTATTTGTAATTATTGCTCAACGAAGATGGAAATAGTAGCAAAGCCTTTTAGCGTCGAAAATGATCTATTTATTGGCGCGTATTACTGGGAAATAATGTTGATTCCGGAAACCAATGCAACCGGCGACGAAAGCGACATTGTTCAAAATATGCAATTGAGAATGGGAAGCTGGGTCCGTTTCGGCTTGCCGGACGTTTCACGAAGGTCGGACATTCCGCATGATTATTGGAGTTTGGATCGGCGACGTCAAATCTGCGACAACGCACGAGCGTCCTTATTGAAAAATAAACCACCCCTTCAATGGCACGAATGGGAATTAGTTTACTAATTTCAATACACTCCTAAATTATAGTTTGTTTGATAAATAAAAAATATCTGACTGAAAAATAAATCAACTTAAAATATTCTACGAATCAATTAATTCGGTCAATATGATATCTTAGAAATTATGAAATTTGAATTGGCTCACGATCTAGGAAATTGAATAATGGTGAGCGGGATGGAAAAGAAATATACGGTCGCATTAAGAGCGAGAACATTCTCGATGCCTCATTTTTGTAAGATCGATTCCCACGGCTCGTAGGAACCGGTAGCTACATTGAATGTCGCAATCGGGTCATCTGCGGTCATAGCCGGTGCGACGACCACGCGTCGGGAATTCGCCAAAGTCAGACAATTACAACCGCGCCGAAGATTGGTTTAAGTTTCTCTACTGGTAGATCGGCGGCTTGCCGCGCACGCTGATGCGCCAGAGTTGGCGTTCGGTGTCGGCGTCCTTGGGCAAGTCGATCGGCTTGGCGGAATGCAGCGTCATCTGGGTGTCCCAGATGGCGAGGTCGCCGATCTCGTATTTGTGCTCGTAGATGTATTTGTCCTGCAGCGTATGCGCTTTCAGCTCGCCGAGCAGGGCTTTGCCGTGCGCCTCGGGCATGCCTTCGACGGCGTAGGCGGTGCCGGAAACGGCGAACAGCGCTTTGGTGCCGGTGACGTCGTGACGGCGAGCAATCTTGTGCGGAATCGGCGGCACACGATCCCTTTGCGCCTGGCCGCGCAGCGGTGCGGCGATGTGCGGACCGTCTTCACGCGCAGTCGCGCCGTAATAATGCATGGCGTTCAAGCCATCGATCCGCTGCTTGGTCGCGTCGTCGAGATCGTCGTAGGCGCGCTTCGTGTCGGCGATGCGTGTCTCGCCGCCGGTCTCGGGGACTTTGATCGAATACAGCATGGT
>JANQOH010000184.1 GCA_028289725.1 Alphaproteobacteria bacterium | reverse complement strand
GCCAGACTCGGCGTCCAAGCCGGTGATGTGACCACGAATGCCGTATTCGCCGCCCGAGGTGCCGACCATGACCACGCCGTCGGCGATCAGCGGCGCCATGGTCATGTAGTAGCCGATCTCCCAATCGTCGACAGCGGTTTTCCACACTTGTTCGCCCGTCCTGGCATCGAGCGCGACCACGTGGCAATCGGTGGTGGTGACGTAGATTCTGTCACCGTAAAGGCCGGCGCCGCGATTGGTCGGATGGAGTTGGAACAGTTCCTCCGAAATCTCACTTTGATGGCGCCAGATCAGCTCGCCCGTCGCCGCATCAAGCGCGATCGTCTGGTTTTCCGGCGTGGTAATGAACATCATGCCGTCGTTGACCATCGGCGGTGACTGATGGCCCTCGGTGACATCGGTCGAGAAGGCCCAGACCGGTTTCAGATTGCCGACATTGTCGGTATTGATCTGATCAAGCGGGCTGAATCCCCAGCCTTCGTAATTGCCGCGATACATGAGCCAATTTTCGGGCTCAGGATTCTTCAAACGTTCGTCGGTGACGGTCGAATAGTCCGCCAACGCGACCGCGGGTACCATCAGCGCGGACGCAACCAGCGCCCCGCCTAGTAACCGCGCATATCGATTAACAGTCATATGTACCTCCCTTTTGGGTGTTAGCTACGAAGCAGGACTTCTCCGGCCCCATTAATTCCACAATCGGGTTATGTGGGCTTTCTTTTCCCTACTTTGCCGGTTAAGCCGTCGGCGGCGACGAGGAAACCGTCCTCCACCGTCAGCGGTAGTGCGGGCAAGGCTCGTTTGGCCGGCCCGGAAACGACCCGTGCGCCGTCTTTTGGGTCGTAATGCGTTTCATGGCATGGACAAATGAATTGCTGGTGCTCTGGGTGCCACCCTGTCACCGGGCAGTTCTCGTGGGTGCAAATCGCCGAATAGGCGATCACCCCATCGATAGAACGCGCGCGGACTTCCTCCGTCAGCTCTTCCGGCGGCAAGCGCAGCACTAAGATCTGGTTCAGCCGAGACCCTTTTCGGACCACGTCATTCACGGGGTCGTACGGATACCCGAGCAAGGGTTTTGCGCCGTCGACAACGTCGGCCAGCGCGATAGCCTCGCCCTTTCGGTCACCTAATCTGAAAACCAGCTGGTCGCCTGGTTGGGCGCGCATTTTGGCCGGATCCTGGTCGGCCGCGCGAGCGGTCTTGGAACCGAACCATAATGGCGAAAGCAGCCAACCGAGCAGTCCGCCGAGTAGAACCCGCCGCCGTGGATCGGCCTGCGTTTCTTCGTAATCCGGGCTCGCCTTGCACGCGCAGCCGCAATCATCTGCGGCGCGTGTCGCGTCGTCGACCAACAAGGCGCGCCCCCGTTCTTTTTTTGTCATGGGCGCGTTATCTCTCCGTTGGCAGCCACATTAGCGTGCCTGCCGGAGGCGTCAACTTATGATAGGCATCAAAAAGTCTGTTGATCGGGGAATTTAGGCGACATCGCTGTGATCAGGCAGCAGAACCTCGCGTTTGCCGACATGATTGGCTTGGCCGATCATGCCTTCGGATTCCATCCGCTCGATGATTTTGGCGGCGCGGTTATAGCCGATCGACAAATGCCTCTGGATAAAGCTGGTCGAAGCTTTGCGCTCGCGAGCCACCAGGGCCACCGCCTGGTCGAACAGATCGTCGCCACTATTGCCGCCTGGGGCGCCTTCCATGCCGGGGAACGGCTCCTCGCCCGACTCGTCCGTGACCGCTTCAAGATAGTTCGGTTCGCCCTGGGCGCGCAGGAAATCAGCCACTTCTTCGACTTCCTCATCGCTCACAAACGGGCCGTGGACACGTGTCACTTGGCCGCCACCCGCCATGTACAGCATGTCACCCATGCCCAGCAATTGCTCGGCGCCCTGCTCACCCAGAATCGTTCGGCTGTCGATCTTCGAGGTGACTTGGAAGCTGATTCGTGTCGGTAAGTTTGCCTTGATCGTGCCGGTGATGACGTCGACCGACGGACGCTGCGTGGCGATGATCAAGTGAAGCCCTGCGGCGCGTGCTTTTTGCGCCAGGCTCTGGATCGCCACTTCGATATCCTTGCCGGCGACCAGCATTAGATCGGCCATCTCGTCGACCACGACAACGATAAAAGGCAGCGGCGTCATGTCGAGCGGCTGTGTCTCATAAACCGGGCGGCCGGTCTCCGGGTCAAAGCCAGTCTGAACCGTGCGTTCCAAAACCTCCCCCTTTTCGGAGGCCTCGGCCAGCCGCTTATTGTAGCCGGCGATATTGCGCACATTGAGCGTCGACATCAGCCGGTACCGCTCGTTCATTTCCTTCACGGCCCATTTCAGCGCCATCACCGCTTTATTTGGATCAACGACCACAGGGTGCAGCAAATGCGGGATATCATCGTAGACCGACAATTCGAGCATCTTCGGGTCGATCATGATCATGCGACATTCTTCCGGCGACAACCGGTACAGCAGCGACAGGATCATGCTGTTGACCGCCACCGATTTGCCGGAGCCAGTGGTGCCGGCGACGAGCAAATGCGGCATGCGGCCCAAATCCGCGACCACCGGGCCGCCGCTGATATCCTTGCCGAGCACGAGCGGGAGCTGTGAACCGGCGCGTTCGTATTCATGCGAACCGAGCAGCTCGCGCAGGAAGACGATCTCGCGCTTTTCGTTGGGCAGTTCGATGCCGATTACGTTTTGGCCCGGAATCGTCGCGACGCGGGCGGAAATCGCGCTCATCGATCGCGCGATATCGTCCGCCAAAGCGACCACCCGCGCCGCGCGGGTACCGGGCGCGGGCTCAAGTTCGTAGCGGGTTACGACGGGACCTTGACGGACCCGGACAATCTCACCCTTGACGCCAAAGTCCTGCAGCACGGTTTCCAGCATCCGCGCGTTCTGTTCCAGCGCCTCCTCATCGGGAATGTCGGCGAGCGCATGTTCGTCGGCTTCCGCCAGCAAATCGAGCGGTGGCAGCTGGAAACCTTCTTCGTTGAGATTGAGGCGCTTCTGGCGTTCGCGCGCCTCGCGCTTGCCGGCACGCGCCGTGACCGCCTCCAATACTTGCGTCGAGACGGTTGGCTTGGGCCGTTCGGGCAAGCTTGCGAGCTCCGGTTCCGCGCGCGGGGCTGGTACCGGCCGTGAGGTTTCAATTTCAGGCACCGCATCATCGGGGGACCCGAAACGCGGCAAGCTTGTCGGCGCGTAGGACCACGCAAGACGTGCCCAATGCCAGACTTGTGCGCCCGCCCACCACACCATATCGACCGCCACGCGGAGTTCGGACCGCGTGATCCCCAGCGCGAAAACCATCGTCGCGAAGGCAAGCAGCGTGGCGACGATGGTCGCCAGCCATGCGCCGGCACCGATCGACCCGGCCAAGTCCACCAATTGTCCGGCCAGGAATGCGCCGACCCAACCGCCGACGCCGCCCTCCACCGGCCAATTGGCGCTCGGCGCAAACAGCGCGAGCGCCGCCGGCACCGCGGCCAATGCTGCCATAGTCCCGGCAAGTCGAAGCCACGGCCGCGCAATGTGAAACTGGCTCCAAAGCCGCCAGCCCCAAATCAGCAAGGCGAACGGCGGCACGACCGCGCCAAGCCCAAATGTTTGCAGCCCGTGATCGGCGATCCAGGCACCGCTATAACCGAGCAAATTGCTTATGCCGCCGTCGCTGGCCGTATTTCCGGACGCGTCGCCAGGCGCATAGGTTGCGAGTGCGGCAAAACCGAGCAATCCCGTCACCGCCAAGACGATGCCGATCAGTTCGATCGAACGTCGGCGCAAAAACGCGCTCACGCCCGCCGGTAGCAAAGGCATCTTACGTGTGGTTTTGGATCGGCCCGCCAACTCAATCCCCGCTAACGATACGGCAACCTGTCAATGGTTCTCCGATTGTAACGCGCTAAAGGACCGCGGCCACGCGTGCGAGCGCCGCCTCGGTCACTTCGGGTTCGTGAACCAATGCAATTCGAATATAGGGCGCGCCTGGCGCTTGGCCCGTATCCGTATCGAGATCGCTCCGGCTCAAATATCCGCCCGGCATAACTTTCACGCCGGTCTCGCGCCAAAGCCTTTGCGCGGCGTCCTCTCCGTCACCGACTTCGAGCCAAAGATAGAAGCCGCCGGCCGGTCGGTAGAACCCGTTTTTGCCGGCAAACAATTTTTCAGCCCTGTCGAATTTTCGCTGATACAACGCGCGGCTTTCGTCCACGTGCACTTCATCATTCCAAAGCGCCGTGGCGGTCTCCAACACGGGCAACGGGCTGGCGCCGCCACTATAACTCCGCAAGCGCGCATAGTCGGAAATCAACGCGGCATCTCCGGCGACGAATCCCGAGCGCAAGCCAGGCACGTTGGACCGTTTCGACAAGGAATGAAAAGCAATGAAGTGATCGGCGCCAAGCGGATCGTCGGCGCACACTTCAAAAATTCCGGGCGGCGGGTCGCCCGTATATATGTCACCGTAGCAGGCGTCGATCGCGAGCACGAAATCCTCGCGGCGCGCGAGATCGAGCAGCCGGCGAAGATATGCCCGATCGGCGACGGTGCCTTGCGGATTGGCGGGTGTGCATAGATAGGCCAGAGCCGCGCGCTCCAGCACATCGCGCGGCAATGCCTCAAAGTCTGGCAGAAACCCAGTTTCCGCGCGGGCGGCCACAAAGACGGGTTCCGCGCCGGCCAATACCGCCGCGCCGGCATAGACCTGGTAGAACGGATCGGGCATGAGCACGGTCGGCTTCGCGCCCGAAACGGAACTCGGCACCG
>JANQOH010000173.1 GCA_028289725.1 Alphaproteobacteria bacterium | reverse complement strand
TTCCGTTCACAGTTTCACGCCGTCCATGGCCGGCCAGGATCGGCCGTGGCACGCCGGCCTGTTATTCAACCGCGACCCGCGTTTGAGTCACGCTTTGATGGCGGTGCTCGAAGCCGTGTCGCCTGACCTGACCTTGGGCTACAACGAACCATATGCCGTCGATGACATCTCCGATTTCACGATTCCGGTTCACGGTGAACAGCGCGGCATCCCGCATGCGTTGATCGAGGTGCGCAACGACGAAATTGGCCATGAAGATGGCATCGATCAGTGGGCCGACCTTTTGGCACATGCTGTCCAGCAAGCCACCGAAGCAATTCTGCGTGACGGGACGCGGAAGCCATGACCGACCAACCCCTGAGCCGCGACGTCCCGCTCAAGCCCGCAGAATCGGCGTTACTGTATGTCGATGTTCAGAACTTCACCGTGCGGCGCGAAGGCGGCGAGTTCGCGGGCCTCTCGGAACCGGAAATTGACGCGCGCTACGGCTACTATTTCGATCGTTTGGCCCAAGTCGCGCTACCCAACATGCGAAAATTGCAGGCCGGCTTCCGCGCCGCCGGGATAGAAATTCTCTACACCACGATCGAAAGCCTGACCAAGGATGGCCGCGATCGCAGCCTGGATTACAAGATTACAGGCTTCAACGTTCCGAAGGGCTCGTGGGATGCACAGGTCGTGGAGGAATTGCAGCCCAGTGATGACGAGATCGTGCTGCCGAAAACCTCGTCAAGCGTGTTCGTTTCAACGCACATAGACTATGTGTTGCGTAACCTTGGTGTTCGCCAAATTGTCATTGTGGGGCTGGTGACTGATCAGTGCATCGAGTCCGCCGTGCGCGATGCGTGCGATCTTGGCTATCTCGTCACTTTGGTGCCCGATGCGTGCGCGACCTACAGCCAGGAGCGGCACGATAGTTCTTTGGTCGCGATCAAAGGCTATTGCCGGCAATGCACAACCGATGACTTGCTTGAGGAAATCGCGCGCTAAGGCGGGTTCGTGTACTGCGGCGGCGACGCGCTGTCGTGCTTGGCCGGTATGCCGAGGCATTGCATGGAGATCGAATTGATGTCGGAGTCTGTGGCCCTCGAAACTGTGCCGTCCGATGCCGTGCTTGGGGCAGAAATCGGAGGTGTGAACGCGTCCGCGCCGCTCGCACCCGACGTATTTCAGACCATTGACGACGCGCTCAAAGAGCGCATCGTCGTGTGCCTCCCGGGCCAGTGGCTCTCGCCAGGTCAGTTGGTGACGTTCGGACAGCAGTTTGGCGAACTGGAGCCGCACGTTCTGAGCCAGTATCACCATCCGGATCACCCGGAGGTCCTGGTTCTCTCGAACGTCGTCGAAAACGGTAAGGCGCTCGGGTTTCGCGACGCTGGTTCCTATTGGCATTCCGATCTGTCCTACAAAGACAAGCCGACCAAATACACAATTCTGCACGCACGCGAAGTTCCGGATGTCGGCGGCGATACGTTGTTTGTCAGCGGCTATGCGGTCTACGAGGCCTTGCCGAACAGTTTAAGGACACGCGTATCCGGAATGCGCGCCATCCATTCCTACGCATTTCGCCATGAGCAAATGATCGCGAAGAACAAACTGCGTGCGCCGCTCACGAGCGAGCAAAAGAGAGCGGTCCCCGATGTCAGTCACCCGGCGGTGCGCACGCACCCGGACACCGGCCGCAAAGCGCTCTACATCAATCCCGGATTCACAAAAGCGTTCGACGGTCTTGCGCCGGCCGAAAGCAAAGCGTTGTTAGACGATCTATATTCGATCGCGCTTCGGCCGGAGTTCAGCTATCGGCATAATTGGCGAAAGGGCGACGTGCTGATTTGGGACAATCGCTGTTCGATGCACTTAGCGGATGGGGGGTATGGCGAAGATCAACGCCGGCTCATGCACCGGGTCACAGTTCGTGGAACAGCGCCGGTCTGACTGACCGTCGGCTTTCGGAATAATGAATGCGCCGCTTCACATATCGATGAATGGGTTGAGGAAGCGCGAAAACGTTCCGGTCAAGCGAAGCGGCGCGTCCGTCACCGCGAAGCAGTAGCAATCTTCGTCTGCATCTGCGATGGGGCGGTGGTCAATCGTCTCGTCGGCCGTGGCCACGTCGCCGCGCAGGAAATGTTTACCGTGGTCGGTAAACCCGCCAGCCAACACAAGTGTCAGCTCCGTGCCGTCATGCGTGTGCTGTGGCATTGGCGCGCCGGCCTTGATGCGGAACAATCGACTGGTATGAGACGCTTGATCCTTGAGAATTCGCCATTCGCCGACGCGGCCGCGCGTCTTCCAGTCGAGATCATCGAGGCCTGAGCCGAGATATCCGCGCAATGGCTCGGGTACGCGCAAATCGACTTGCGCAAGCGCCTCACGCGTCATAACCGTCGGGCGCTCCGGCTCAATCTCGTCTAACTGCGACAAGACCGAATCTCGGAGCGACGAATCAACACGGTCCGAGTTCATCGACTCGATCAGGGCACCGCCAACCGACTCGTACGCGTCAACGGTGGCGCGACAGGTCGGGCACAAGGCGAGATGTGTTGCGACCAACACGGCTTTCGGCTCGCTCAGCGAACCCGCCGCATAATCCATCAACAAGTCGTCCGAAGGATGGAAGCTCGGCATCACCTTAACTCCGCTAACTGGCTTTTAAGCTTCTTCATTGCGAGGCGGATCCGTGACTTTACGGTCCCGAGAGGTAATCCCAATTCCTCTGCGATAACGCTGTGGGACTTGTCCTCGAAATAGGCGAGGTGCAGGAGATGCGCCTGTTGCTTTGGCAATTCAGCGATGGCCTCCCGGAGATGCGCGCCTCGCTGCTGAGAATCGACGGTTGTGTCGATATCCGGTTCTGGGTCAGCCACCAAAGCTGGGTCGTTCGGATCGAATTCGGGGCGGCGTTCGCGCCGAATGCCATCGATGCGCTTGTTGCGCGCGATGGTAAAAATCCACGTCGCGACACCGGCTTTCGAAGCGTCGAACTGTTCCGCGCGTCGCCAGACGGTCAGCATCACGTCCTGTACCAGGTCTTCCGCCACCGCGGCTTCCGCTCCAAGGTGCCGCATATAGGCTTTCACCCGCGGCGCAAAGTGGTCAAAGAGTCGCGCGAAGGCCTGGCGATCCCGGTGGTTCGCCACCGCGGCCATCCATTCGATCAGGCCCACATCGTCGCTCGATGCGACCGTCTGTTTCGCCACAGGCATAACAACGTGTATATCCGAACGTCGCGGCAGACCCAAAGGTCTTGCAACGACGCCAGGGCATGGCACAGCGGTTGTCACGTTAAGCCCGTTCATAAGCCTGTTCCCGCGTTGGAATATGGTGCATACGCGCGGCGGAGCGCTTCGGATCACCCAGACTTCCTTAAATTCCGGGAATTTGGGTCTTTTGACGGGTGATCCATAGGCTTGGCGGCGTCGTATCGAAGACCGAAACGACAAGGCTTACCCAGGAATTTCGATGCGTGTTGCGGTAATCGGCGGGGGCGCTGCCGGCCTTTCAGCGGCTTGGATGCTCTCTTCCGCGTATGAGACGGTTTTGTTCGAATCCGCCAGCTATTTGGGCGGCCATGCGAACACCATGGACCTGCCCGTGGGCGGCGCCACAATCCCCGTGGACACCGGGTTTATTGTCTATAACGAACCGAATTATCCGAACCTCACCCGCCTGTTTAACGCGGTTGGTGTTGCGACCGAAACGAGCGACATGTCGTTCTCGGTTTCGATCGGATCCGGCCGTATTGAATATGCCGGCAGCCCGAAAGGCATTTTCGCGCAGCCCAGCAACCTGATGCGGCCCAACCATTGGCGCATGCTGCGCGACATTCAGCGGTTCAACGAGGAAGCGCCGAAGCTGCTGTCCGATCCAAATGACAACGGGATCACGGTTGGCGCGTTGTTGGAATATGGCGGCTACTCGGATGCCTTCCAGCGCGCTTACTTGCTGCCCATGGCGGCGGCGATTTGGTCTTCGAAATTGGCGGACGTCCTGCGGTTTCCCGCACGGTCGTTCGTGCAGTTCTTTGTCAATCACGGCTTGCTGAGCCTAAAGGGTCGCCCCCAATGGCGAACGGTGCGAGGCGGCAGTCGCGAATATGTCGCCCGCTTGTGTGCGACCGGAAAATTCAGTGCGCGCCCGGACACGCCTGTCCGTTCCGTGCGTCGCACGCCGTCCGGCGCGTTTGTGACGACCGACCGGTCCGAGCCGGAGCGCTTTGACCACGTCGTGTTCGCCACGCACGCCAACGTCACATTGGCCATGCTTGGCGCTGATGCGTCGGCGCACGAACGCGCGGTGCTCGGCTCTTTCGGATATCAGGCTAATCGGGCCGTGGTGCACGGTGACGTGCGTCTGATGCCCCGACGCCGCCGGGTTTGGGCGAGCTGGAATTACCTCGCGGATGACAACCTGGCCTATTCGGATCGGGTTTCGGTAAGTTACTGGATGAACCGTCTCCAAAACCTGCCGACGCGTGAGCCCATCATCGTGTCGCTCAACCCGACAGATCAGCCGGCGCCCGAGCAGGTCCATGCCGCGTTCACGTATCAACACCCGTTGTTCGATCAGGCCGCGATTGAGGCGCAATGTCGGTTGCCTGATATTCAAGGTGACGGTCGCGCGTGGTTCTGTGGCAGTTATTGCGGCTACGGTTTCCACGAGGATGCGGTGCAATCCGGGTTGGCGGTGGCCGCCGCACTTGGCACGCCCGCGCCTTGGGCCAACGATATCACGCCGCGTAGTCCGGCCGCTTACATCGTCGGCGAACCGGAATTGGTGGCCGCCGAATGATCGGTCGCGCCTCATGTCTCTATTTGGGACGCGTGGCGCACGCGCGGTTGCGGCCGTTTGCGCACCGCTTTGCCTACCGCGTGTTCTCGGTATTCGTTGACCTCGACGAACTACCGGCGCTCGACAAGCAGCTCCGTCTCTTCTCCCACAATCGATGGAACATGTTCAGTCTTCTCGACCGCGATTTTGGGCCGCGCGATGGACGCGCGCTAAAACCGTGGATCGAGGAACGCTTGGCCTCAGCCGGGATCGTTCACCGTGGCGGGCGGATCCGCCTACTCTGCTTCCCGCGCTTCTTCGGCTATGCGTTCAATCCGTTGTCGGTTTGGTTTTGCTACGACGCGGCGGAGCAACTTCGGGCCGTGCTCTACGACGTGAGCAATACCTTTGGTCAGTCGCATTGCTACTTAATTCCGGTCGCACAGGACCAACGACCCGGTCGCACGATCACGCAGCGCTGTGAGAAGCGTTTCTATGTCTCGCCGTTCATGGAAATGGACGCGACATATCAATTTCGTCTGGCGTCACCTGGCCCTCGCCTGACCTTGCGGATCGATCAGGAGGGGGCGCAGGGGCGTGGCTTTGTCGCCACCCATACGGCGACGCGCGCGCCGCTCACCGATGGCGCATTGTTGCGGACGTGCTTCACTTATCCCTTACTGGCATTGAAAGTTATTGTCGGCATCCATTGGGAAGCGCTGCATTTGTGGCGCAAGGGCGCACGGGTGCGCAGAAGGCCCGCGCCGCCTCATAATGAAGTGACCGTGGTCGGCCCATCTGGCTGACCCACAACTCTCGACTGCACGGATACGTCATGTTTGTTGATACCGCGCCCCAATTAGGCGAACCGCTCACCGGCCCCGAACGGCTCATCGTCGACGCGCTCGCTTCCAAAATTTCGTTGGGAAGCCTGACCGTGACATTGCCAAGCGGGCAAGAAACGACCCACCACGGCGCTGAGTCGGGGCCGGCGGCGGATATCCGCATTCATCGAATGCGCACATTTCGGCGTCTCCTGACGGGCGGCGGATTGGGTTTCGCCTCTTCGTACATCGACGGCGACTGGGATTCCGATGATTTGGCTGCCTTGCTCGAGGTCGCGGCGCGCAATCAGGCAATCCTCGATCAAGCGGTTAAGGGACGACCATGGGTCCGCGCCTTCAACAAATGTGTGCATCGGTTGCGTCGGAATTCGAAGCGTGGCGCGCGACGCAACATCGCGGCCCACTACGACCTTGGCAACGAATTCTACAGCCGTTGGCTCGACCCCACTTTGACCTATTCGGCGGGGCTATACGACGGTCCGGACCAGAGTCTCGATGGCGCGCAAGAACGCAAATATCAACGCATGGCGGACATCGCCGACCTGCGGGCTGGACAGGACGTTTTGGAAATTGGCTGCGGCTGGGGCGGTTTCTCGCTCTGGGCGGCAAAGACGATCGGCTGCCGGGTCACGGCCCTGACCATCTCCCGCCAGCAGTTCGAATATGCCAAGGCACGGGTGGCCGATGCCGGCCTATCCGACCAGGTTGCTGTTCGTTTGCAGGATTACCGCGATGTGCGCGGCCGTTTCGACCGGATCGTTTCCATCGAAATGTTGGAAGCCGTCGGCGAACAATATTGGCCGGTCTATTTTGGCGCCATACGCGATCGCCTGGTGCCCGGCGGGCGCGCGGCCATACAAGTTATCACCATTGATGACGCCGTGTTCCCGGCCTATCGCGAACGGACGGACTTCGTTCAGCGGTACATATTCCCTGGCGGTATGTTGCCGTCGCCCAGCTCTTTGCGCGCGTCGACCGACGCGGCCGGCTTGACCTGGCAGAGTGATGCGGACCATGGCTTGGACTATGCGCGCACGCTCGCAGAGTGGCGCGTGCGGTTTGAGCGCGCTTGGCCTGAGATCGTTCCGCTCGGCTTTGACGAGCGCTTTCGGCGCCTGTGGCGCTATTACCTGGCCTACTGCGAAGCGGGATTCCGGACACGCCGAATTGGTCTCATGCAAATTGGTCTCGCGCGGCCAATGAACGCCGGATGACCAACGCGTCGCCCGACATTTCCGCTTCGCGGTTATTGGCGTATGGCGTGACTGGGCTGCCGCTCGCGGCGCTCTTGCTGCCCCTTTTTGTCTATTTGCCGGCCTACTACGCCGAAGACCTGGGGCTTGGGCTTGCGACCGTCGGGATCGTTTTGTTGGTTGCCAGGCTAAGCGATGTCATCACCGACCCATTGATCGGAGCATTGTCGGACCGGTTTATGTCGCGGTTTGGACGCCGCCGCGTTTGGATGTTTGCTGGCGCGCCGATCCTGCTTGTTAGTGCGCATATGCTGTTTCAAGCCGAGCCTGGCGTTGGACCAAGCTATCTCTTGGGCTGGACAGTGGCGGTTTATTTCGGCGTGACCATGATCCTGCTGCCCTACAGCGCGTGGGGCGCGGAGCTTTCGCCGGACTATCACCAGCGCAGTCGCATCGCCGGGAGCCGCGAGGGCTTTATCGTGCTCGGGACGCTCTTGGCGGCCGCTTTGCCAACTGTACTTGGCGCGGATCGAGGCGGGGCATTGGAGGTTTTGTCATGGTTCCTGTGGTTGGTATTGCCGCTTTGCCTCTTGGCAACGCTCTCTCTGGTTCCAGAAAGCCAATATGTCTGGCGCACGGCGACGAGTTGGCGACATGGCGCGGCGGTGCTCTGGCGCAATCGTCCCTTCCGCCGACTCGTGGCCGCCTACCTCTTGAACGGGATCGCCAACGGTCTTCCGGCCAGCCTTTTTTTGCTTTTCGTCGCCCATGTGCTGGGTCGGCCGGACTGGTCCGGACCCCTGCTCTTCGTCTATTTCGCCTGCGGCATTGCGGCGATACCGCTTTGGCTTCGTTTGAGTGCCCGGTACGGCAAGCACCGCATTTGGATTGCAGCGATGCTTGGGGCCGTCGCCGCGTTTGTATTCGTACCCCTGCTTGGTCCGGGTGATCAGTGGTGGTTCCTCGCCATCTGTGTTTTGACGGGGTTCAGCCTCGGCGCCGATCTAGTGTTACCGGCATCGATGCAGGCGGATGTCGTGGATCTCGATACCCTGCGCAGCGGTCGCCAACGAACCGGTGTCTATTTCGCGATTTGGGGCATGGCCACCAAGCTGGCCCTCGCCCTTGCCGTCGGTATCGGATTTCCGTTGCTGGAATTGGCCGGATTCGACGCGCAAGCGCCCGCTCATGACGCGCGCGCCTTATTCGCGCTCGCCGCGCTGTATGCCTTGCTACCGGCACTATTCAAGCTCGCGGCCGTCGCATTGTTCTGGGGCTATCCCATCACCGCTGAGAGGCAGCAGCGGATTCGGCGCATGATCGAGTCCCGCTGGGCTGGCGCATGAAAGGGCGCATCGACCATGAGACCTGGAATCTTCGCTTGCATGGCATGTGCCGCCTTGCTGTTGGGGTGCAGTAGCATGAAACCGCAAGACTTTGCTGATCGCGAACCGCGCCTTGTGATTGAGGAATATTTCGCCGGCGAGACGGAAGCCTGGGGCATTTTCCAGGACCGGTTCGGCACTTTGCGTCGGCAATTCAAGGTGGATATCGAAGGCGATTGGGATGGTGAGACCTTAACGCTCGTCGAAGATTTTGTGTACGACGATGGCGAGACCGAGACACGAATTTGGCGCATCGAAAAGCAGGACGAGCACAGATACACCGGGCGCGCGGATGGCGTGATCGGCATTGCCGAAGGCCAAGCCTACGGCAATGCGCTCAACTGGCGGTACCAATTCGCGCTGAAGGTCGGCGATGACACCTGGACGGTGGCATTCGACGATTGGATGTTTTTACAATCCGACGGCGTGCTCATCAATCGTGCCGAAGTCACGAAGTTCGGCATCAAGATCGGCGAAGTGACGCTCATGTTCCGGAAACCTTTGGAAACCGCCGAACGAGTTTCGGTTATCAGCGGAATCGCCGCCGAGTAAACTGCTAGGTGCGAAGCGCCAAGCGTTTGCGCACTAATCGAATTAGGCTACCCAACAGCGGCAAGCGGCCGAAGAACTGGACGCCTGAGTCCCAGTGATCCAAGTGTGCCGCAACCAACCCTTCTTCGTCGAAATGCACTTCGCTGACCCCCTCAATGTGCCAGGACGTGCCGTTTCGTGACCGAAAGGTGAAGTCCCAGCGAAGGTAGGCGATTTGGTTTGTGCGCGCCCAATCGCGGACCTGAAAGCGCGGCGCGGAAACGTCCTCGAACATGCGAGCGAGTATGGCGCGGTACGACGCCACGCCCCTGACATCATTAAACGGGTCACGAAACCGCACATCGGTCGTACACAGTGTGTCGAGCCGGTCTAGGCTCTCGGGCGACAGAGCCTCGTAAAAGGCGACATACGCCGCGACAGCCGTATCAAGCGAAGCGGTCTTTGTCATGTGTCACGCGGCACAAGACGCCGCGTGACGGCGAAGGCCAACGGCGCTGGCATTAGACGCAGCAACTTCATCAGGAATGCAAACCGCCACGGAAATACAATCTCAAAGCGTTGCGATTGCAGGCCTCGGTAAAAAGCCGCCGCCGCTTGCTCCACGGGCATCAAGAACGGCATCGGAAACGGGTTCTTGTCCGTAAGTGGCGTGCGAACAAAACCCGGATTAACCAGCTGCAAACGAAGGCCGAGCAGGTCGAGTTCGGGTTTGAGGGCCTCCGCCATGTTGATGAGGCCCGCTTTGGTCATGCCATAGGCGGCACTGGTTGGCAGACCGCGATAGCCCGCCAACGACGCGACAATAGCGATCCGGCCCGCTTTGCGTGGAATCATGACGGGAAGCAAAGCGTCCAAACAGTGAACGGTCCCCATTAGGTTTATATCCGTGAGTTCGCGGAACGGCGCGGAGGCAAATTGCCTTGCAAGGACCGGCTGGTGGTTGCCGGCGTTGAGAACGGCCTGGTCGATCGGGCCAAAATCGCGCTCGATCGCGTGGACCGTTGCCCGAACCGCCGCCTCATCGGTGATATCAAGCGGAAAGGCGTGGATTGCGCCGTCCAAATTTTGCGCGGCATCTGCAAGCTGTCGCAATTGGTCGCTGTTGCGAGCGGACACCGCCACACGCCAACCGTCGGCTGCCATTTGTTGGGCTAGGGCCTGCCCTAAGCCGGAACTCGCCCCAGTGATCCAGGCACAGCCGGGTTTTGCGGCGGTGGCGGCCATTCACGGCCTACCAATCTTCGATCGCGTTGCCCGAGGCCCCGCCGTTCAACCGTGAATACACCACTTCCGCACCGCGTGCCTCGAATGTGATCTTCGCCCACTCGCCAGCCTGCGTGTACCACAGATCGAGGTCGAGATCGCCGCTGACATTGTAGCGCATGGCCTCGACCTGACGCCCTGAGATTTCGACGACTTCTTTCCCAATCGGCACGGTCGCCACGTCAACCAAGCGTCCATGCTGGGTATCGAGCAAACGATCCCGGGTCGCGGTCTCGGGTCGCCAATAACTCGTCGGCAAGACGTTGGCGGGTGCAATAAACCGCCCGCCCGACCCCTCTACTTCGAAGCCGGCTTCGGTCGCGCGGCCCCGAAGCCAATATTTGTCCCCGTCGTCGTCGGTTTGGGTGTCGATTGCGATCAGTTTGTCGTCGAGCCAAATCTCATGATTTTGATGCGTGTAACGGAACAGGGTGATGAAGGCCAGATTGACCTCGAGCAGGATATCGATCCGCACATGCAGTTTTTCGCCATCGCGCCAAAAGGCGACGGTATGACGGCCGAGCGGATCGCCGTCACGAAATACGTCGAACGCCAAACCTTCCGGGTCAGGCAACTTTGCACTGAGTGGAACTGAACCGAGAAGCGCCACAATAATCGAAGCCGCGAGACATCGGCTCAGGACATTCGAAGACACGATTTTCTGAACTATTGCCATGGCAACGGGACCGTTTAGCGCTCAAATTGCGGCAAACGATTTGCCGCTAAGCGCCGCTCCAAATTGGATTAGCGCCAGCTGACAAAGCGTGCTCGAGTGTCGCCGCACGGATTTTCTCGACGGCGGCTTTTTCGATCTGCCGGACACGCTCTTTGCTAATGCCGAAGCGTTCACCGAGATCGCGAAGCATGACCTTATCTTCGCGAAGGCGACGACTCTCCACAATGGTCCGCTCGCGTTCGCTCAACTCAGAGAGGGCCTTGCGGAGGCATTTGCCTCGGAACTGGGCTTCGTCGTCTGCCGCGACCGTGTCTTCAGGCGATGGCGACGGATCGGGCAGCCGATCCTCGAGCGTCTGTGTGGAGCCATCCTGCGGCGTCTCTTGAAGCGAGCGATCGCGGCGATCCAAGAACATTTCCATACGCTCGACCGCACTGATCCGGACACCAAGTATGCGTGCGATTTCCCGCTTGGCCTCGTCACTCAAGGGACCGCGCTCGCCCATCCCGCGCCGTAAACGCTCCAAGTTGTAGTAGAGCGCCTTGTCCTCGGCGGTGCGCACGAATGAGACGATGGCACCGTTCCGCAGAAGGTATGCCTTGATCGCTGCGCGCACCCACCAC
Organism: Alphaproteobacteria bacterium; assembly: GCA_028289725.1. Lineage (GTDB taxonomy): Bacteria > Pseudomonadota > Alphaproteobacteria > UBA7887 > UBA7887 > JAKZSU01. The sequence continues at coordinate 4,458 of JANQOH010000173.1, read as the reverse complement.
TTGGCATAGGTCGCAAAGCGCACGTCGCGTGTCAGATCGAACCGGTTTGCGGCTTCAACCAATCCAATGAAACCTTCTTGAATGAGATCGTCTTTGACGTCTCCAGGCTGGTTCAGCTGTGTGGCGATCTTCACGACGAGCGGCCGATGCGAATGGGCCAACGCAGCCAAAGCTTGCTGATCTTCATGTTCCCGCCAGGCCCGAAGGTGCGCTTTTTCCTCATCGCGAGACAGAAAACGGATGGGCGTCGTGGAGGGTTGAACGGCTGGCGAGGCCCGATTTTGGGTCTCAATCCGGTTCCGAATGGCACGATCGTGGTGGGTCATGAGTCCGGCTATGCGATCAGTCGTGACAAAGATCCCGATCCGAAACGATGACCGGGCATCAATAGGTTTACGACGGCGCGGCGTGAACGGATCACCCTCGGATGCGTGAAGAAGCTTTGCCACGGCAGCGGAACGATTCGCGCCGATTTTCAATTGCCGGTCAAAACTGGCATCATCCGGCCCAGGTGTTTGATCACGGGGTTGAATATGACTCGGGTTAACCGGGCATTTGGCGGCCGCTTAGTCCTTGCGTTCTTTGGCGCATGGTTGGCGGCAGGACCAGTCGCCGCACAGCAGGAAATCGGATCGGTCGTCGATTTGGCACCCGACGTTTTTGGGACCGCAGGCGGGGCCGAGCCCGTTCAACTATTTGACGGTAAGTCGGTCGTGGCGAACGAGTTGATTCACACGATGGCCGACGCGTCCGCGCACATTGTCTTCCTCGACGAGTCCAACCTTCGCATCGGCGCCGATAGCATGGTGGTTCTCGACCGGCTGATTTACGACCCGGATGGAGGCGTGAAAGAGATGTTTCTGGGCCTCGCTGTTGGCATTGCCCGATTTGCCAGCGGCAACGTTGATCCAGATGCTTTCCTGCTCGAAACGCCGGCAGCGTTCGTCGGTATCCGTGGCACTGACTTTATCGTTTATGTGGATCAGTCTGGCCGCACTGTTGTGGCGGTGATCGAAGGCATCGTCATCGTGATCCCGAAGGGTCGTGAGCCAGTGATCGTTCGCGCTGGTGAAACCTTGGTCGTAGACCTTGATCAAACGCGGCCGGCGATATTGCGCGCGGGCATAAATGTGCCGGGCGATCCCGGCCTTGGCGTATTCCCGGGTGCCGGCGGCGGCCAGCAAGACGCCAGCACCGGGGACGGCGCGCTGATCGACATCGGCGAACGAAACATTCAACCGACCGTGCCAACCACTACGCGGCCGCCCATGACGCAACCGTCGGTTCACCCTTCGCCAATTCCGTCCCCGGGATATCAATATTGAGCACGCGGCTGATTTCGTCGGCGGGACCGGCGGGGTCGAACAGATCGGGCAAACTGTAACGTGGGTTGGAATTAACTCCGCTCGGGCAAGTTGATCTGCGGAGAGAGCTTCGTTCCCAGGGGGTAAACTGCCTATTCGGCGGTCTCTAAAACGCGATCCGCCACGACGGCATCGTCGATCTGACTGTGGATGGAGAAGACAGCGGGCCTGCCGTCCCATTCGATTATTTTGACGCGATTCTCGATTCGAACCGATCGGCCATCGGCGCTTATCAGCTCGACTTCATAGTTTTGCGGCACGTCACGGCCGTTAAGCCGTGCGTGTCTGCTGCGGCGTATAGCGTCGCGGCATCTCGGATGAACAATATGATCAACGGTCGGAACCGCCATGAGCGCTTCGCGACTTGGATACCCAACCAATTGCGCGGCGGCAGGATTCACAAAGACGAACTTGTCATCTTGAATCACGGTAATGCCCTGGACCGATGCCTCCGCAAGCGTCCGGAATTGTTCTTCGCTTCGCTCAAGGGAGCGACGCGTTTCTTCGCTCTCCGTGATGTCCGTAATGATTGAAGAGAATCCGAGGAGATGGCCAGTTTTGCTGCGAATATAGGTCCAATCAATTCGGATATGAATCTTCGTGCCGTGATTAGTAACCACCTCACTAAGGTAGGGTTTAGGCGTCGGCTGCCGCTGGACCATCACGGCGAAATAGCGCTTTAAGGCCGCCCGCTTTTCGTCCGTTGCTTCAAGATCCCAGATCTTGCGGCCGATCAGTTCATCCTCCTCGCATCCCAACATGGCAGCGTGCGCTGGATTGCTGAAGGTAATCGTGCCTTCGACGTTAAATTCCTGAACGCCATACGGAATGGTTTCTAAGAGCCGGCGCAGTCTCGCGGCGTTCTCGCGAATGGCATATTCCCCGCTCTTTTGCTCGGTCGTGTCGTAAGCGGCGGCCAACACCGCTGTTTCACCGCCCCAGTCGATCGTGCTGGCACGAACTTCTACAGAAATGACCGCGCCATCTTTCCTTTGACATCGGTACCCGACAACATCCGGCATTTCTTCGCCGTCCATTCGGCGTGTCCACAAATTGCGGACCCGGACGACATCATCCTCGAAGACAAAATCGGCGATCGAGCCCAACCCAAGAAGGTCCTCTGGTCCGTCATAGCCAAGCAGTTCGGCCATTGCCGGATTTGCGAATAAGGGACAACCGTCGCGGTGAATGATAATGCCGTGGCTAGAACGTTCTGCGATGGCGCGAAATCGTTGTTCGCTTTCCGAGAGCGTTTCGATTTGTGACGCCTGGCGATTCGTCAGTCGCTCCAAATCGCCCATTTGCAATTCAAGATGATCTAGCACTTCGTCCCGTTCTCGACGAACGCGGTCTATGAAGTGTCCCATCCCAAGGTAATAGACGGCGGCCATTAATAAGCCGGCCAAGGCGCCGGCCACAACGACAATGGCGTTCAGCGACTTTTGAGGGTTTTCGATTTCGCGTGGGTCCGACGGCCGAGGCCAAATTTCGTTCGTGGCCGAGAACGAGTTTGTGGACGTACCGATCGTTGGTCTGAGATCCGCTTCGGAGAACTCGTAAGAGATTGCGCCGAGCGCGACCAAGAGAATGAGGAACACCACCGCGATGAAACCGCGAAACAAGCGCCGCAAGTCTTGGATAAGAGGCTCTATGTCTTTGGTTTTTTTCAACTTAAAAAGATTTTATGTATGTTTATTCATGCATAAAATTAATTATCGTAGGTATATTGTTAAATTTACTTAATTATCACAGATACGCTATGTTCCGTCTTCACCGACGGGTGATTGTTGTGCCGGTAAGCAAATGCCTCAGGCATCGCTGGGTAAGACTGCCCTTAGAAGATTGGGTTTCGGGTCCAATCCGGCAATCCCCGGTTTAATTGGAGTGCCGCGTTTCTCAGGTCCGTAACGTTCGCGCCGTCGCGGACAGGCGTGAGAAGTATCGACATTTCGGTCGCTTGCCGCATGCGTGCGAATAAAACACCGCGTGCATACAGCCGATGATCCCAGCCGCTTGTGACGCAAGTCACTGTATTTTCAGTGACTTAACCAAATGTTCGATAATACCTTCTCGACAGTCGCACCTGCGGAAGAAACTTCGCGCGGCCAGGCAAAAAAGCCCGGTCGCGCCTTTTTGCGTTCAGCCTAGATGGTGGGGTTCGAAGCAATTGACCGCAGGTTGGATAGCCACCTTTCGAGGGATCGGTAACCGCCGCTTTTGGCTGAATATGCTGCCCACCGTGGCTCGGTTGCTCCGCGGTGCCCACAACGATCACGATCCCCTGAAAGTCCCGGCGTGCCCGGTAATTGGCCCACGCGGCGGACAGGCTTCCGCACGTTGCAACTTTTCCAAGAATTTAAATAAGATATGTCTCTTATTAAGTGTCGTAACTTATTGATCAACTTCGTGCAATCGGGCCACGGGATGGGGTAAATCTAAATGCTCAGTTTCTGTTTGGGGATGATCATGTCTCTATCGAGATCGGGATCATAGATGCGGGCGACGACGATTATTAAACAGTTCCATGAGTTCGCGACGTCGGCCGACACTCTTGATGACCTGGCGAGATCTTTCGAGGCCTGCTGCCGCGAACTTAAGTTCCAGAGTTTCCTTTATCTAGCGTCTGATATGCCATTCGCGCAGTCCGGGGAAACGTACATTTTCTCGAACGCGAAGAAGGAATGGCTGACCTACTACACCGAGACCGCAGCGCATCTCCGTGACCCCGTCGTTCGCGCGGCGATGCAAACGGTGCTTCCGGTAGAATGGCCGCAAGAAAAGCCTCGCGATGGTCTGTCGAAGGATGAATTGGAGTTTCTGCAGGACGCCTCCCGTTACGGCATTCGTTACGCTGCCGCCGTGCCGTTGCACGGACCGGTTCCCGCGCGCGCGGTACTCTGTTTCATGCGCGATGCTCAGAAAAAGGAAAAGCTCGAGCATCCCCTGTTCGACACACTGCAGTTGCTTGGGCTGAAGCTGCACAGCGCTGTGCGTCGGCTGCGGTCGACCGCAATTCGTGACAGTGAAGCCGGCGCGCTGACGGACCGTGAACTCGAGTGTGTCGCTTGGTCGGCGCGGGGCAAGACTTCTTGGG
>JANQOH010000099.1 GCA_028289725.1 Alphaproteobacteria bacterium | reverse complement strand
CTTGAGCCCGCGCGCCATCCGGTTTGGAAATCGGAACTCATGGCGGGGCGCGTCGATGTCGGCTTCGCGGCGCGTGTCGGTTTGACTTTGGCGCGGCTGCACTCGGGGGCGGCGGGCGATCCGCGGCTTGCGAAGGAATTCGCCAATGGCTCGGCTTTCGATGCCTTGCGTTTGGACCCCTATTTGCGATTTACAGCCGATCGGCATCCTGATTATGCCGACGCCTTGGGCGCTCTGGCTACGCTCGCGACAAACAACAAGATCACGCTGATCCACGGGGATGTCAGTCCGAAGAATCTCTTGGTCGGGCCGGACGGACCTGTCTTCATCGATGCCGAATGTGCAACTTACGGCGATCCTGCGTTCGATTTGGCGTTCTGCCTCAATCACTTATTGCTCAAATCGCTATGGGCCGGCAGCAACGCCGACGCCTATATCGCATGCTATGACGCACTGTCCGGGGCGTATCTTGCAGCCGCCGATTGGGAATCCACACCGGATCTTGAGGTGCGGGCGGCGCGGTACTTGCCCGGGCTCCTCCTCGGTCGCATCGATGGCAAATCGCCGATCGAATACTTGACCGCTGAAGCCGACCGTGACCTCGTCCGCCAGTTCGCCTGTGCCCATTTACGCAATCCCGTCCAAAGTCTCCGCACATTCCGGCAACGTTGGATGAACGCACTCGCCGCCCCGGTGTCCGCATGACAGATACCGGTATCGTCAATGTACACGGCCGGCGGGTCTGGGACTCGCGCGGGCGGCCAACCGTTGAAGCGGAGGTTTCGCTCGCGTGCGGTGCGACGGGCCGGGCCATTGCACCGGCGGGCGCGTCGCGCGGCATACACGAGGCGACCGATCTGCGAGACGGTGGAAACGATTTTGGCGGTCAGGACGTAAAGGGCGCGGTCGCCAATGTCTTGGGGCCTATCGCCGGTGCGATTTCCGGATTGGACGCAGCCGACCAGAACAGCGTTGATCAAGCGTTGATCGCAGCGGACGGCACGCACGACAAATCGCAGCTCGGCGGCAACGCCATGATCGCGGTGTCCATGGCGGTCGCGCATTCGGCCGCGGCGGCGGCCGGCGAACCCTTGTATCGCTATTTGGCGAACGGCCGCGAACCGACCATGCCCTTGCCGCAAATCCAGATCTTTGGTGGCGGCGCGCATGCCGGACAACGGATCGACATTCAAGATTTGATGGTGATTTGCCCCTCCGCGAAGAGTTTCTCCCAGGCTCTCGACATGACCGCCGATGTGTATCGAGCGGCCGGCGTGGTGATGGCGGAGCGGGATCGCCTGCAGGGTGTGGCGGATGAAGGGGGATATTGGCCCGCGTTCGACAGCAACGAGCAAGCGCTCGAAACGTTGGTCGTTGCAATTGAGCGCGCGGGGTTCGTACCCGGTCAACAAGTGGCGATCGCACTCGATATTGCGGCTTCGGAATTTTACCGCGATGGTCTCTACAAGCTGACGCTCGACGATCAGGCCGTCGATGCCGACGGTTTTGCGGAAAAGGTATCGGCTTGGATTGAGCGCTATCCGATCATTTCTGTCGAAGACCCACTGGCCGAGACCGATCGCGACGGCATGATCGCGTTTACCAGAGCGATGGGCGAGCGCGTTCAAATCATCGGTGACGACTATCTCGTCACGAATGCGGCGCGTGTTCGCGCGGCGGTGACCGACGGCGCGTGTAATGCGGTCTTGATCAAGCCGAACCAAGCCGGCACTTTGACCGAAACGCGGGACGCGCTTGAAGCCGCTCATCAGAGCGGTTGGGATGCCGTGGTGTCGGCGCGTTCGGGTGAGACGGAAGATGTCACGATTGTTCATCTCGCGGCCGGTTGGGGCGCTGGTCAGCTCAAAGTCGGTTCGTTCGCTCGGTCGGAGCGAATGGCGAAATGGAACGAGGCATTGCGTGTCGAAGAAGCCTTGGGCGCCAAAGCGCGCTTCGCGGAACACAGGAGTCTATCCGCGGGGGTCTAAACTATGCGCGTGATCTTTCATTTTCGGGCCGGCGAATGGCTCGGGAGCCGATTGGCGGCCTTGTCCGATGAGGCCGGTCTCGACGTGTCGGTCATCGCGCCGGACGATCACGCCGCATTCGAGGCGGCCCTGCCGGAAACCGACGTTCTTTGGCACGTGCTCGAACCCTTTACCGCCGCACATGCCGATATCGCGCCGAAATTACGCCTTGTGCAAAAGATCGGTATCGGTGTGAACACGATAGACCTCGAAGCGGCGAAGGCGAAAGATATCGCCGTTTGCAATATGCCGGGGACAAATAGCCGAGCGGTGGCAGAAATGGCGCTCTCGCTGATGCTCGGGTGCCTTCGGCGCGTCCCGCTGTTCCACGAGGCGACGCGCGCCGGTGACGGATGGGCGGTTCCGATCGATACGATGGAGAGCATGGGCGAGATCCATGGCCGGACCGTCGGTCTCGTCGGTTTTGGGGCGGTCCCGAGCTTGCTCGCGCCGATGCTTGCCGCGATGGGCGCGCGTGTGATCTACAGCGAAACGGTACCCAAGCCCGATGTACCCTACGAACGCCGGGAGCTCGATGAATTGCTCGCCGAATCCGATATCGTATCGCTGCACATTCCGCTCTTTCCCGAGACCGAAAACCTGATTGACGCTGACGCGCTCGCGCGCATGAAGCCAGGTTCGATCCTGATCAATACCGCACGGGGCGGGTTGGTCGACCAGACGGCGTTAATCGAGGCCTTGCGGCGCGGCCATATCGCGATGGCCGGGCTGGACGTTTTGGCCGAAGAGCCTGTGGATCCCGCTGATCCGATCTTGTCGGCCGAAAACGTCATCACGACGCCGCACGTCTCCTGGCTGACACGCGAAACGCTTCTGCGCAGCCTTGATGTCGCCGTGGACAATTGCGCGCGCTTGCGTGACGGCCGGGACTTGGTTCACCGGGTTGTTTGATTTAGACGGCGTTTGGCAACGCCTGGTCCCGGGCTAATCGGCGGTCGCCAGTCCAGTTTCGCGGCGTGGCCGCCGCCGCTTCAAAATGCCGGACGACGTTATGATCTCGGACACGAGTTCTTCCTGCCGGTAGGCCATGACGTGCACGCCGGCGACGCCGGTAATCTCACTAATCTGCTGGATCAGTTCGACGCAGAGCTCTTGGCCTTCGCGGCGTTGGTCGGCGGCACCTTCCAGCCGTGAGACAATGGCGTCGGGAATATGCACGCCGGGCACATTGCTGCGGATCCACCGTGCCGCCCGCGCCGAGGCAAGCGGGCCGACCCCGGCCAGAATGAAACACTGTTCATGGAGGCCGAGGTCGCGAACCTTTGCCATGTATGTCTCAAACATGGCGAGATCGAAGCAGTATTGGGTTTGGACGAACTGCGCGCCCGCCGCGATCTTCTTGGCCAGACGCAACGGCCGCCAATCATAGGGGGGCGCGAAGGGGTTGGCGGCAGCACCAAGAAAGACGTTTGGCGGTGCGCTGATCGCGCGGCCGGATAGGAACTGCCCCTCGTCGCGCATCGACTTAATGGTTTCCAGCAAGGTCATCGAGTCGAGATCGAACACCGGCTTGGCTTGAGGGTGGTCGCCGACCTGAACGCCGTCTCCGGTCAAACATAGAATGTTGTTCACGCCCATCGCTGCCGCGCCGAGCACGTCGCCCTGGATCGCGATGCGATTTCGGTCACGACACGAGATCTGCATGATCGTCGAATAGCCGGCACGCGTGAGGAGGGCACAGATGCCGACACTCGACATATGGCAATTGGCTCCGGACGCGTCGGTGGCGTTGATTGCGTCACACACCTGGGACAAGACCAACGCGCGGCTGTAGACCGCTTCGGGATCTGCCGAGTCCGGCGGATTCAATTCGGCCGTCACCGCAAATCGACCAGCCCGGAGCGCGCGCTCGAGGCGACCATTCGAGCTGTGGCCAGATGGCGGTTGCTGACCGTTGCGGGAGGTGGACGGCACTTGGTTCATTGCCAGGCGTCCCCATTTCGGGCGTCACGGAGCAAGTTGATCCAGGCCGAGGTACCGCGCAAACTGAAATCTGTCGCCGGCAGCAAGCCGGACAGTGATTTGCCGTCGG
>JANQOH010000090.1 GCA_028289725.1 Alphaproteobacteria bacterium | reverse complement strand
ATGCCGCGTTGGAGCGCGGATATGCGGTGCGCGGCACTCTGCGCGACAAGACGGCGCCGACCAAAGCGCCGTACCTGATGGCGTTGCCCGGCGCGCAAGAGCGTCTCACCTTGCACAGCGCGGACATGGCCGACGAAAGCGCGTTCGACGCGGCGCTGGCCGGCAGCGACTGTGTGTTCATCGCGTCGCTGATCCCGACCTATACCGGCCCCAGCGGTAAGCCGGCGCGCGAAATGGACGACGCCCAAGGCTACGAAGAGATCATCATGCCTACAGTCAATGGGTGTCTGAACATACTGCGCGCGGCCGCCCGGCAGCACGTGCCGAACGTGGTGATTTGCAGCAGCACCAGCAGCACCAACCCGGAGCCGCCGGTGCCCATCAAAAACGAGATCGACCATTGGTCAGACGAACGACAGCAATGCGAAGCTAAGAAATACACGTCCGCCGCGAAGACGGTGATGGAGAAGGCCGCAATCAATTTCGCCGACGAAAACGCCATGCGCCTTTCGATTTTGTTGCCGACCGGCTTGTACGGCCCGTTAATTCTGCCGGAGCACATGGCGCACGGGCCATATCATTGGCTGAAGACATTGATTGACGGCGGCGAGCCGCGCCACGCGACCATGCCGAACGGCTCGACCTCGATGATTCACCTGCGCGATCTCGCAGCGCTGTTTCTGGCCGCCTATGAAAAACCGGATGCGTCGGGCCGCTATTACGGCGTGTATGACAGTTGGCACTGGCAGGACATTTACGCCGAACTTCAAAAACTCTTGCCGGACATGAAAATGCCCGCGCCGCTCTCCGAAGCCCCCGTGGCGCCCACCGGATTCGATTTCACGCGCCGCGACAGTTTGGGCGTTCCCCTTCGCGATATTCCGACCATGTTGCGCGAGACCGTGGCGTGGCTAAAGACGGACCCTTTCCAGGCTTAGCTCTACCGACCAAGTGGCCTGACCAAATTGTGCATGACTGGATATATCGTTTAGTCCACTTGCCGACATAGCATGACCTCTCATTCGCGAGATGATCGCGTCATTGGACACGGGAGGTTGTCATGGCTGGTACACCACGGAAACATTTTGTCGGAATGCTGGCGCTTGGGTGCGCTATTCTGGTCGCGATTGGCTTCGGTGCCTCAGCCAGTGCTGACAATGGTTCGGGGATCGACTACGAACCGGCCAGCAACGGCACCCGCTTACTCGAAAAAGGCGACATCGACATCCGTATGTTGCTCGATGCGTCGAACCTGGGCGGCGCGGAAATCGAAATCGGCGAGATCACCATCCCGGTCAGCTATGGCCAAGGTGGTGATCATTTACATGGCAAGATGGAGATCTTCTACGTCCTGTCCGGCCGGCTCGGACATACGGTGAATGGTGAAGCGTACGTGTTGGAGCCTGGCATGGTCGGCGTGGTTCGGGAAGGGGACACCGTCGCGCATGCCGTCCTATCGGACGAACCGGTTAAAGCGGTCGTTATTTGGCTTCCGGGCGGCGAAGCGGACCGCGTCGTCAAGGAATTTGGCTATTCCGAAACCCCGATCGAGTAGACCAAATCGTTCGCATGGCAATTTATCGCGCGAGTGACCCATTTGTATAGGCCTCTACCTCATTGGAGACTGGGGCGCTATATGAGTGCCGCGCGCATGGCGGCGATAGCGTCGTGAATCCGCACCTCGTCAAAGCCGGCATAACCCAGGACGAGCCCCGGCGTTTTTCGCGTGCCGAAATAGAATGACGAAAGTGGACGGGCCGTGACCCCACGCGCCGCCGCGCGTTTGGATGCCTCCAAGTCCGTCATGCGTGCAGACAAGGCCGGTTGCAACCGCGCAACCAAGTGCATGCCGGCCGGTGCGGGGGCGGCCTCCAGCAAATCGTCCATGATTTGACAGACTGCCGTGACAAGTGACGCTTGCCGGCGAACGTAAAGCCGACGCATGCGCCGGAGATGCTTGGCGAACGCGCCCTCTTCCATAAATCGTGCAAGGGCTGGTTGAGGCACCAACGATGCGCGCGCGCCCAGTACCGAGAGGGCGGTCGTGACCGCGTCAATCAGGTGCGTCGGCAGTACGGCGAATCCGATCCGGAGCGTTGGGAACATGACTTTCGAGAAGCTCCCGACGTAGATCACGCGGTCGCCGTCATCCAAACTCATCAATGCGGGTAACGGCTGACCCTGATAGCGAAACTCGCTGTCGTAATCGTCTTCGATGATGTAGCCGCCGGCGCGCGGCGCCCACTCAAGCAGTTCCAGCCGCCGCGCCAAAGGCAATGTCATGCCGAGCGGATATTGCCGGGACGGCGTGACGACCACAGCTCTGGCACGGGGAGAATTGGCGACCGCTTTGTTGATGTCGAACCCATTTTTGTCGACACGCGATGCGATACATCTGACGCCGTTTCGATTGAGGGCGCGGTGCACGATGTCGTAGCCAGGGTCTTCGACCAGCACCGCGTCGCCGGCGCTTAGCGCCGACGCGGCAATGAGGTCGATTGTTTCGACGATTCCCGAGGTGATGACGATCTGCGCCGGGTCGCATGTAATGCCCCGCCAATCACGCAAATGCGCGGCGATGGCCGTTCGCAACGGCCCCCAGCCGAACGGGTCAGGCTTGGCGAGCAAAGCCGGTTCCGGTGCGCGCCAAACGCGGTCGTGCAGCCGCGCCCATTCGCGATACGGAAAGGATTGCTGATCCGGTGCGCCAATCTCGAAGGGCCGCGCGGCCGCAAGCCCGGCCCGCAGGTCGGACGGCGACCTTTCGGCGTCTTGGCCGACCCGCGGCACATAGTCCGGCAGGTCGTCGGCGACGTAGACACCGGACCCGCGCCGGCCCTCGGCATAGCCCTCGCTGACCAGTTGATCGATGGCGGCCGTGACCGTCACGCGCGAGACCGACAGTTCTTCGGAAAGCGAACGGCTCGACGGCAATTTCTCGCCAGCGACGATACGGCGCTCCAAGATCAAGTGCCGGAGTTGGCGGACGAGCTGGCTTTGCAGCGACTCATTCGCCGCACGATCCAGCGAAACAGACATCAGTGCCGCGCTCAAAGTGGCCTCATGATTTTTCCTGAGATTGGATATTTCCACAAGTCCAGTCAAGCGCTATGCGTGGGCCGAATTTGGACACCAAGATGCGGGAGTAACCGCCATGGCCAAGCACCAAGAAGCGCCCACCGATCGAGTCCGGGTCCGCCGACTGCACGAACGCGGTCAGTATGATGCCGCATCGATCTACGCCATTTTGGACGCGATGCCGATGTGTTCGGTCGGCTATGTGTTCGATGGTCAGCCCTACGTGACGCCGACCATGCAGTGGCGCGAGGGCGATCGGGTTTTTTGGCACGGCTCGTCGGCCAGCCGCATGCTCCGCACCACGGCGGAAACCGAGGCGTGCCTGACCGTGTCGATCCTGGATGGCTTTGTCCTGGCGCGCTCCGGTTTTCATCACTCGACCAACTACCGGTCGGTCATGATCCTCGGTCGCGCGACGCAGGTCACCGATCCGGATGAGAAAGCGGCGCGGCTCAAAACCTTCGTCGATGGCTTGTTTCCCGGCCGCTGGGACAGTCTGCGCGGGGCGACGGACCAGGAAATGAAGGCGACGACCGTCTTGTCCATGCCGATTGACGAAGCTTCAGCCAAAGTCCGTACCGGTCAGCCGATCGACGACGAGCCCGACTATGCCTTGCCGATTTGGGCCGGCGTGCTGCCGGTCGAGACGCGCGTCTTGCCGCCCGAACCGGACCCGCGCAATCTGGCGGATGTGGCAATGCCGGGCCACGTGACGGATTTCAAGATGGGATGAGCGTCATGCTGACGGATGAAATGAAAGCGCTCATTATCGCGCACAGCGCCGGAATGGTGGCGACGGTGAACGACGATGGTGCGCCGTCGGTGTCGCCGAAGGCGACCTTCGTGGTGCTCGATAACGCGACCATCGCGTTCGGCAATATCCGGTCACCGGGGACGGTGGCAAACCTTCGGGCGCGGCCTGCTGTCGAAATCTGCTTCATCGACGTGATTGCGCGAAAGTCGATCCGGGTCACGGGAAAAGCCACCATCGTCGCGAAAGAAGACGCGGATGGCGGACTGGCGAAGGCGTTCGAAGATGCGTGGGCTCCTTATGTGCCTATGATGTCGGCCTATGTCGTGATCGCGGTAAGCGCCGCGGAAATGATCCTGTCGCCCGCCTACGATATCGGCTTCACCGAAGACGAACTGCGCAAGTCCAATTTAGAAAAACTGCAAGCGCTCTAACGCTTCGCGGCGCGGAATAAGCTCGCGGGCCAAGCGGATACCTTCGACTTGTTGCGTTTGCGCAACGACCTTCGGGCGGGGCGCAATCGGGTCTTTCCACGCGTCCGCGTGCCTTCTATGATCCGCCCGCCGTCGCGCGGTCCGTGTGGCGGGTTCCTAGAGTCATTCAGATTTGAGCCATGCACGCCTATCGAACCCATACTTGCGGCGCGTTGACCCTTGACGATGTGGGCACTGAAGTCCGGATTTCCGGCTGGGTCCACCGCAAACGCGATCACGGCCAACTGCTGTTTATCGACCTGCGCGACCATTACGGCATCACGCAATGCGTGGTGGAGGAAGGCGAGGCGCATTTTGGCGCCGCCGAGGACATTCGTCCTGAAAGCGTGATCACCGTGACCGGCAAGGTGGTGGCGCGCAGCGAAGAGACGGTCAATCCCCGCCTGCCGACCGGGCATATCGAAGTGCGGATCGGCGATTTCGACGTCCAGTCAAACGCCGAGATGCTGCCGATGCAGGTAGCCGGGGAACAGGAATTTGGCGAAGAAACCCGGCTCCGCTATCGCTTCATCGATCTCCGGCGCGAACAGATGCAGCGCAACATCAAATTGCGCGGCAACATCATCGCCAGCATCCGCCGGCGGATGATTGATCAGGGCTTCACCGAATATCAGACGCCGATCTTGACGTCTTCGAGTCCCGAAGGCGCCCGCGATTTCCTGGTGCCGAGCCGGATGCATCCGGGCAAGTTTTACGCCTTGCCGCAGGCGCCGCAGCAATTCAAGCAGCTGATCATGGTGGCGGGCTTCGACCGTTATTTCCAGATCGCGCCGTGCTTTCGCGACGAAGACGCGCGCGCCGACCGCAGTCCGGGCGAGTTCTATCAACTCGATATGGAAATGTCGTTCGTCACCCAGGAGGACGTCTTCAACGCGATCGAACCGGTGTTGCACGGCGTGTTCGAGGAATTTTCCGACCTCAAGGTCACACCGTTGCCATTCCCGCGCATTCCGTATCGTGAGGCGATGCTGAAATACGGCACGGACAAACCGGACCTCCGCAATCCGATCGAAATTGCCGACGTAACCGACGCCTTCATGCTCGACGGCGTCGAGTTCAAAGCATTCCGCAATGCGATCGGCGACGGCGCGGTGGTGCGCGCCATTCCTGGTCCCGGCGCCGCGTCGCGTCCGCGCAGCTTTTTCGACAAGCTCAATGATTGGGCGCGCGAGGAAGGCGCGCCGGGCCTTGGCTACATCACCTTCGATGACGAGGGCGTGGGCAAAGGACCGATCGCGAAATTCGTGCCCGAGAACGCCCAAGCCGCGATCCGCGAGGCCACGGGTGTTGGCCCCGGCGATGCGGTGTTCTTCGTGTGCATGAAGCCGAATCAAGCCGCGCCGTTTGCCGGCAATGTGCGGACGCGGCTTGGCGATGAACTCGATATTCTGGAAAAGGGCGTGTTCAAGTTCTGTTGGACGGTCGACTTTCCGCTCTACGAACTGGACGACAAGACCGGCGAAATCGAATTCAGCCACAATCCGTTTTCCATGCCCCAGGGCGGTATGGAAGCGCTGGAGACCAAAGACCCGCTCGATATCCTCGCCTACCAGTACGACATTGTGTGCAACGGCGTGGAGCTGTCGTCGGGCGCGATCCGGAACCACCGGCCGGACATCATGATCAAGGCGTTCGGGATCGCGGGCTATCCACCCGAGGTCGTCGAAGAGCAATTTGGTGGCATGTTGCGCGCTTTCCGCTTCGGCGCGCCGCCGCACGGCGGCATCGCGCCGGGCATCGACCGTATCGTCATGTTGCTCGCGCACGAGCCGAATATTCGCGAGGTGATCCTATTCCCGATGAATCAGCAGGCCGAAGATCTGTTGATGGGTGCACCGGGCGAAGTGACGGAGCGCCAACTCAAGGAACTGCACATCCGCGTGCAGCTTCCGCCAAAGCTGAAAGAAGCGGAAAAGAGCGACGCCAAAACTGAATAGGCGGCTAAGTGTCGATCGGGCTTACCGGCGCTCGGCCCAGGGCTCTTCCATCTTTCGGCGTTCAAACACGACGATGCCGTTGTAGAATGACACGCCGAACGTGCAGCGCGTGAAATAAGGCAGCACCAGGTCGCCCGTGCGCTGATCCGGCGGCGTTTTGAAGCGCTCGATGTTCTTGATCAGATCGATCCAAGACAATTTGTCGGCGTGATTGCCGGCGAAATCGAGGAAGGTCTGGCCGTCGGTGCGGTCTTGGAACCCCGGCAAGAAACTGGTGTGTGTATCCTCCACCAGATAAATCGCCTCTTCCTTCATCAGCGGGTAGAGCGTTTGAAAGGACACGATCTGTTGATTTGAGGTGTGTCCGCCATCGTCGATGATGATGTCGGGCGCCCCGATTTTCGCGATGACGGACTTTAGGAACGCCGGGTCGGCCTGGTCGCCGATGAATATGTCGAAGCCATTCGCCGCGAACCGCTTGGCGTAGTCATTGATGTCGATGCCGGCGATCCGTGCGTTCTCGCCGAAATAGGCGCGCCACATTTTGAGCGACCCGCCCATCGACACGCCGATTTCGAGCAACACAATTTCTTTGTCGCGAAACGGCGCGAGATGCCGCTCATAGACATCGAAATAGTTGTACCACTTATAAAGATCGCCTTGGTCGCGCGACAGAAAGAACTCTTTCAGGTCCGACATGGCGACCGTGTTTGCTCACTCTAAGAACGCTGAATTGTGTCGTCGCGAAAAAGAGGGGCGCGCCTGCCGAGACCACGCCCCTCAGTGACAGGAGGATTCGACCACAACAGTGGATGCACAGGCAAGGTAGTCCGCTGACGCGGACGGTCGTGACCCCACGGACGTGGGGCCGTGCATTGGTGCTCCAGGCATACTAGGAGCACCCACTGGTTGCGCCACAGGTGTCGCATTTGAGGCAGGTCCCGTTGCGTACCAGTGTAAAGTTGCCGCAGTCCGAGCACGGATCGCCTTCGTAGCCTTTGATCCGCGCTTCCGCGATTTGCGCGGAGCGTCCGCTGGACACGGCAATCGTTGCCCCAACAGCGACCGCGCCTTGCGCCGCGCCGGCGCTCGCCGGCATCGCCATTTGGGGTTCGTCCATCAATTCGGTGACCAGTTCCTTGGTTGGTGTTTCGATCGCGGGGGCTTCGACGCTTGGCGCCGCCCCGCCGCCCTCGAGCACGCGCAGGCGGCCGCGCACGAAGCCTGGGCTCACCAGTGCACTCAGACTCGCTTCCGCCGCCGTCGAGATTTGCGGTTCGGCGATTTCGCTTTGGCTTTCGCCGCTGCCAATCGCGTCGGGCAGCACATCGTCCGGTTGCACGTGCGCCAGATCGTTGCGATCGAGGTAGGAGATCGCCACCTCGCGGAACACATAGTCGAGGATCGAGGTCGCCATGCGAATCGTGTCGTTGCCCTCGACCAACCCGCTTGGCTCGAAGCGCGTGAAGGTGAAGGCTTCGACATACTCCTCAAGCGGCACGCCATATTGCAGGCCGATCGATACGGCGATGGCGAAATTGTTCATCAGGCTGCGGAAAGCGGCGCCTTCCTTGTGCATGTCGATGAAGATTTCGCCCAAGCGACCGTCGGAATACTCGCCGGTCCGCAGATAGACCTTGTGGCCGCCGACCACGGCTTTTTGGGTGTAACCCTTGCGGCGGTCGGGCAGGCGTTGGCGGTCGGTGACATATTCGCGCACCACCTTTTCGACGACACGTTCCGTCAAGCTTTGGGTAGCGGGCGCAACCTCGGCGATCGCGGCGTCTTCTTCCTCCGCTTCATCATCAAGCAGGCTGGCGCTGAGCGGTTGGCTGAGTTTGGAGCCGTCGCGATAGAGCGCGTTCGCCTTCAAGCCGAGCTGCCACGACAAATGGTACGCAGCCTGGCAATCTTCGACTGTCGCGCTGTTCGGCATGTTGATGGTCTTGGAGATGGCGCCGGAAATGAACGGCTGTGCCGCCGCCATCATGCGAATGTGGCTCTCCCACGACAGCGACCGCGTGCCCAGGCGTCCGCAGGGCGTTGCGCAATCGAACACGGCCAGATCTTGTTCGCGAATATGCGGGGCGCCCTCGATGGTCATGGCGCCGCAGCAATAGGTGTTCGCCGCCTCGATCTCTTGGCGCGTATATCCGAGCGCGGCCAGCATATCGAATGCCGGATCGTCCAGATCGGTTTCCTTCAGGCCCAACACGTCGCGGCAAAAAGCTTCGCCAAGCGTCCATTTGTTAAAGACAAATCGAATGTCGAACGCATCGCCCAAGGCGTCTTCGAGCTTTTCGAGCGCCGCGCCGTCGAAACCGCGCGCGGTCAAACTTTGGTGATTGATGTGCGGTGCCGTGGCCAGGCTGCCCGCGCCGACCGCGTAGGCGACGATATCGGCGACTTGCTGCTCGTCATAGCCGAGCGTCGCGAGCGCGCGTGGCACAATGCGGTTGATGATCTTGAAGTAACCGCCGCCTGCGAGTTTCTTGAATTTCACCAGTGCGAAATCAGGCTCGATCCCCGTGGTGTCGCAATCCATCACCAAGCCGATGGTGCCGGTGGGCGCGACAACAGTGGCTTGGGCGTTGCGATAGCCGAGCAGGGCGCCGCGCTCCACGGCTTCATCCCAGGCTTCCGCGGCGGCCGCGGCGATCGCCGGCTGTGGGCAGCAATCAATGTCCAGCGGCACGGGCGTGATGTGCAGGTCTTCGTACCCTTCGATCAAACCATGCGCCGCGCGTTGATGGTTGCGCATTACGCGCAACATGGCGGCTTGGTTTTCGGCGTATGCCGGAAACGCGCCGAGCGTGCCCGCCATTTCGGCCGACGTCCGGTAGGAAATGCCGGTCATCAGCGCGCTGATCGCGCCGCACAGCGAGCGTCCTTCGTTGCTGTCGTAGGACAGGCCCGATGCCATCAGCAAGCCGCCGAGATTGGCGAAGCCAAGGCCGAGGGTGCGGAAATCGTACGACCGCTGGGCAATTTCCTTCGAAGGGAATTGCGCCATCATCACCGAGATTTCGAGCACCACGGTCCACAGCCGGACGGCGTGCCGGAAACCTTCGAGATCGAAAGACCCATCCGCGTTTTGGAACGCGAGCAAGTTCAATGACGCCAGATTGCACGCCGTATCATCGAGGAACATGTACTCCGAGCACGGGTTCGACGCCTCGATGCGCCCCGACTGCGGGCAGGTGTGCCAATCGTTGATGGTGGTGTCGAACTGGATGCCGGGATCCGCCGATTGCCACGCGGCTTCGGCCATTTGGTCCCACAGGCTGCGCGCGCTGACCGTTTGGGCGACTTGGCCGTCGGTGCGCCGGATCAAATGCCACTCACCGTCCTTCAACACCGCGTTCATGAAGGCGTCGTTGACGCGCACGGTGTTGTTGGCGTTTTGACCGGAAACGGTCAGATAGGCTTCCGAATCCCAATCGGTGTCGTAGGTGCGGAAGTCGATTTCGGTGTAGCCCTGACGCGCGAAGTCGATGGTGCGGCGAATATAATTCTCCGGGATCATCGCGCGCCGCGCCGCACGAATGGCTTTCTTGAGCGCCGGGTTGTCTGCGGGATCGAAGCGGCTGGTGCCGCCGACCTGACAGGCTTGCATCACGGCATTGAGATGTTGATTGGCAAGCTTCGAGCCCGCGACCAACGCGGCGACTTTTTGTTCCTCGACCGATTTCCAGTTGATGAATTGCTCGATATCCGGGTGGTCGACGTCGACCACGACCATTTTCGCCGCGCGCCGCGTTGTGCCGCCGGACTTAATGGCGCCCGCCGCGCGGTCGCCGATCTTTAGGAAGCTCATCAATCCGGAGGATTTGCCGCCGCCGGACAGGCCTTCGGTTTCGCCACGGAGCTTGGAGAAATTCGATCCCGTGCCCGAGCCATATTTGAACAGGCGCGCCTCGCGCACCCACAAATCCATGATGCCGCCGTCATTCACCAGATCGTCGGCAACGCTTTGGATAAAACAGGCGTGCGGCTGCGGATGTTCGTAGGCCGACTCGGACCGGTGCAGCTCGCCCGACTTGTAGTCGACGTAGTAGTGACCTTGCGCCGGGCCGTCGATGCCATAGGCCCAATGCAAGCCGGTATTGAACCATTGCGGGCTGTTCGGTGCCGCCATTTGGCGCGCCAGCATCAACCGCAGTTCGTCGTAGAACGCGCGGGCGTCTTCCTCGGCGTCGAAATAGCCGCCTTTCCAACCCCAATAAGTCCAAGCGCCGGCGAGGCGGTCGAACACTTGCGTCGCGTTCGACTCGCCGCCGGATGGCGCGTGATGCCCTTCGTCAGCCGGCCGCTTGCGCCACAACCACGCCGGAACGTCGTCCTCTTGCACCGGCACCAGCGTTTCCGCGACACCAGCCTTGCGGAAATATTTTTGCGCCAGAATATCGACCGCCACCTGCGACCAGGCCGCTGGCACTTCGATATCGTCGCGCTGAAACACCACCGAGCCGTCAGGATTGCGAATTTCACTGCTGGCGGCACGGAAGGCGATGCCGTCGTACGGCGATTTTTGTTGTTCTGTGAAATGCCGTACGATTCGCATTAACGTCCCCACTCCAAATTAAAATTCGGCCCGAGAATTTGGCGCGGATTCCCCAATCCAACGCCGACGGACACATCGAAACCCCAGTTCCCCCAGCACCAAATCTTGCGGTTCCGGGGCGCTCCCACCACTAACTCTAGAGCCGCATTTTGGGACGTCAACTCGGAAAAAATCCCAAATCCGCAACATGTGGTGGGCGCGCGATAAATTTGTCACAGATATTGTGTACACAGCGTTAACGCTGTGGATAACGCCGAATTATCGTTGCTTATCCGAAACTTATCCCGCGTCCACGCGCCGGGATTCAGGTGTGGGATGTTTGCACGGCGCGCGGATTTCCTGCATGGCGCGCGCCGATCGCGCGCCCCTTCGACGGCGCGTGGCCCGCGAAAAACGGACCGTCACATAGTGTTGATTAGCGTGCTCGGCCTGTGAGGAAATCGACCGCCAACGTCGCGTAGGTGCGGACGCCCAAACGCAAGGCCGATTCATCGACCACGAAACGTGGCGAATGATTCGGTTCGGCCTTTTCCCGCGGCACATCCGGCCGGCGCGCGCCCAAGAACACGAACATGCCGGGCACTTGTTCGCCGAAATACGCAAAATCCTCGTACCCCATTACAGCCGGTGTCGGCAGCACCTTGGCCGCGCCGGCGAGGCGCCTGAGACTTGGCAGCATTTGATCGACCAGCGCAGGCTCGTTGTACGAGACGGGGACGCCGTAACCCCACGACACGACCGCTTGTGCGCCCGCGCTTTCGGCAATGTTTTCGGCGGTGCGTTTGATCCGTTCGCGAATCATTTCGCGCACTTCCGCATCATGTGTGCGCACCGTACCGATCATCTCGATTTCCTCCGGGATGATGTTGTGGCGCACGCCGCCGTGAATGCTGCCGATCGAAATCACCGCGGTTTCCCGGGTATCGATTTGCCGGCTATGGATTGTCTGCAGACCCATAATGATCTGCGCCGCGACGACGATCGGATCGATGCCACGATGCGGTGCCGCGCCGTGGGTCTGTTTCCCGGTCACCTTGATCTTCAACACGTCGGCGCTCGCGTGCATCACGCCGCGCGCGTAATACAGCGTGTTGAGATCGCGGGCGCCGATGTGCAAACCGAAAATCGCGTCCGGTCGCGGATTGTCGAGCGCGCCTTCAGCGACCATCAAGCCCGCGCCGCCGTCTTCGCCTTCGGGCGGACCTTCCTCGGCAGGCTGGAAAATGAAGCTAACCGTGCCCGGCAGATCGTCGCGCATACCGGCGAGGATTTCCGCCGCACCCATCAGCATGGCGACATGCGTGTCGTGTCCGCACGCGTGCATCACGCCGACTTCTTGGCCGTTGTACATGGCGCGCACCGTGGACGCGAAGGGCAGGCCGGTTTGCTCGGTGACGGGCAGGGCATCCATGTCGGCGCGCAGCGCCACCGTCGGGCCGGGTTTGCCGCCGCGCAAGACGCCGACGACGCCTGTGTGCGCAATGCCGGTGCGCACTTCGTCGAAGCCGAGGGCGGTCAAATGATCGGCGACCAGCGCCGCCGTGCGCGTCTCGCGGTTTCCGAGTTCGGGATTTTGATGAATATCGCGGCGCCAGGCGATCACTCGATCTTCGATCGCCAAGGCCCATTGGTCAATCGTTTCATGGCGCGTTTCGGCGAGCGCCGGCTGACTCGCGAGCACGGCGCACGCCAGCAACGGCCAACCAACCAAATGCTTCAACGTTTTCCGGCCAACTCGCGCCATCATTACTTTCCCTCGCGTTGCGTCCGACACGTGGTTGCCGGACGTTATCAAACTCTCTTTGGTTCGCGCTATAATGCCTTGAAAATTATCGATCTCTGCCAACCTATTTCTTCTTACCGATGACTTGTCTCGCGGACATTCACGCCGGAGCCCTTTGGGCATGATTGGAATCTTGCTCTTGATCCTGTTTGCCGTGGTCGTGTTCGGGCCGCAGCTTTGGGCCAAGGCCGTGTTGCGCCGTTATGCGTCGGAACGCACGGATCTCCCCGGGACCGGCGGTGAACTGGCGCGTCATTTGCTCGACCAATTCGGCCTGCAAGAAGTCGGCGTCGAAGTGACCGAGCGCGGCGATCACTACGACCCGACCGACCGGACCGTGCGCTTGAGCGCGGACAACCATGATGGCCGGTCGATCACGGCGGTCGCTGTGGCGGCGCACGAAGTCGGCCATGCGATCCAAGATCGCGATCGGTATCCGCCGCTGGCGACGCGGCACAAATTGGTCCGTTGGGCGGCGGTGACCGACCGGGTGGGCAGCGTGGCCCTGTTCGGCTTGTCGCTGTTTGGCGGCATGGTGGTTTCGCCGCGCTTACTCCTGTTCGGCTTGGCCGCCGTCGTGCTGATGGGCCTCGTTTCGGTGATCGTTCACTTGGTCACGCTGCCGGTCGAGTTCGACGCCAGTTTCGGCCGCGCGATGCCGATTCTTGATGGCGGCGGCTATCTACCGGCCGCCGATATCCCAGCCGCGAAACAGATTCTGACAGCCTGCGCGCTGACCTACGTTTCCGCGGCGCTAATGGGCATGCTGAACCTGGCGCGGTTCATCCGTTACGTCCGCTGAGCCGAAAATATCACACTGTGTCGCAACCATGTGAGGTTCGCTGGACGAATGCCACCCCGGGTGCCATAGTCCGCGCCGCTCGCCCGACCATATTGAGTGAGGGCACGGTTTTTTGGCGGGTACTGCAATGGGCGCTACGTTTGGCACCAGACTGTTCACGCGCTTTCGCGGCGAGAAGGTCGGCGAGGACAGTTTCGGCAATGAATATTATCGAGAAAAGAACGCGCGGAACGGCCAGCGCGAACGCCGCTGGGTGATTTATCGCGACGAGGCCGAGGCGTCGGCCGTCCCACCTGAGTGGCAGGGCTGGCTCACCCACACCGTGAAGGACACGCCGATCGAAAGCCCGCCGGTGGAGCGGCCTTGGCTCAAGCCGCATCAAGCCAATCCGACAGGAACCGCCGAAGCCTATCGGCCACCTGGGGCACTGCTCGAAGGCGGCCGGCGCAAATCCGCGACAGGCGACTACGAACCTTGGGTTCCCGATTGATCGTCGTTACGGTGGCTTGAGCGGCGCCAACGACGAATATCGGAGCTCAGTCAGTGCTCGAAGTTGCGGGCATACGCCATTCATATCAAAGCCAACTCGTCCTCGATTTGCCGCACTGGCGGGCCGATGAGGGCGATCAATGGCTACTGCATGGCCCGTCTGGCTGCGGCAAATCGACCTTGCTTCACATCTTGGGCGGCCTGCTCACGCCGAGCGAGGGGATCGTCACGCTCGCAGGGACGGAACTTGGGACGCTGCGCGGCGCCGCGGGCGACCGCTATCGCGGCCGGCATATCGGTATTGTGTTTCAACAGCTCCATCTCATCGATGCCATCACCGTCCGGCAGAACCTGACATTGGCGCAGCGCTTTGCGGGCCTACCGGTCGATGAGGCGCGCGCCACGGAAATCCTGACGGTGCTGGGGCTCGCGGACAAAGCCAACGCGTTTCCATTTGCCCTGAGTCACGGACAAGCGCAGCGTGTGGCGCTGGCGCGGGCGCTGATAAATCGTCCCGCGGTCGTACTCGCGGACGAACCGACGTCGAACCTTGATGACGAGAATGCCGCGCGCGCATTGGCGCTCTTGCGCGATCAAGCCCGGGCGCACGGTAGCGCGTTGGTCATTGCGAGCCACGACGGACGCATAAAGGATGCGTTCGAAAAGCGCCTGGAATTGCCGGCGCGGCGGGAAGCGGCGGCGTGAACGCACTGGCCCTTGCAATCGCTTATTTGCGGCGCCGTCCTCTCAATACGGCGCTGAACCTGCTGCTGCTTGCGATCGGCGTCGGCACGATTGCGCTGCTTTTGTTGTTCACTGACCAACTGCAAAAACGATTGCAGCGTGACGCCGACGGCATCGACATGGTGGTGGGGGCCAAAGGCAGCCCCATGCAGCTCATCCTGTCGAGCATCTTTCATGTCGACATTCCGACCGGCAACGTGTCCCTCGGGAATGCCCAGACCTTGGCCGCGAATGCGATGGTTCGCGAAATTATCCCTTTGGCGCTTGGTGACAGCTTTCGCGGTTATCGCATCGTCGGCAGCGAACAAAATTACCCAGCGCACTATCGGGCGGAACTGGCAGATGGCGCCTGGTGGCAGGAGCCGCTTGAGGCGACCATCGGCGCGACCGTTTCGTCCGAGGGCGGGCTCGTCATTGGCGACATCTTTGCCGGCGCTCACGGCATGGCGTCCGGTGGCGCGCAACACGCGGAAACGCCCTATCGCGTGGTCGGCGTTATGGCGCCGACGGGCACCGTGCTCGATCGGTTGATTTTGACCTCGATCGAAAGCGTGTGGGAAGTCCACGCCATACATGATGAAGAAGCGGACGCGCACGACGACACGGAACACATTGTCGAAAGCCAATCGGGTTCCGGCGGCGTTCTGGCCCACGGCGACCCCGACCAAGAAGTCACAGCCTTGCTGGTCAAGTTCCGCAATCCGATCGCGGCCGCCCAATTGCCGCGCCAGATCAACATGCAAACGCCGATGCAGGCGGCGCTGCCCGGGTACGAGATTGCACGGCTGATGCAATTGGTCGGCGCCGGGATCGACGGCTTCCGCGCCTTTGCCGTGGTGTTGGTGATCAGCGCGGGATTGGGCATTTTCGCGGCGCTGTACAATGCGCTGGCGCAGCGCCGGTACGACATCGCCGTCATGCGCGCCCTCGGCGCGACGCGCGGCACGATTCTCCGCCAAATCCTGCTAGAGGGTGTTCTGCTCGCCGTGGTCGGCGCCGTGTTGGGGCTGTTGCTCGGTCATGGCACGGCGGCGCTCGCCGGGAGCTGGTTGCGCCAAGAGCATCAGATTCACTTGGTCGGACTCACCTGGGTGCATGAGGAAATCTGGCTGATTGTGATGGCGGTCGCGTTGGGCGCGGTGGCCGCTCTGTTGCCGGCTTTGCAGGCCTATCGGATCGATATCTCCAAGGTTTTGGCGCGTGGTTGAGCCGGCGGCGTGACGGCCGTCGCCTTGAATTCCCAAATGCCTTCGTCGATATTGTCCCGGCCTTGCGACGCTTGGAGCGCCAGGCCATTTGGCGGGGATTGAGAAGGTATGAAACGAAATATCGTTGAAACCTTGATTGGTGCGATCGTCTTGGTGGTCGCGATCGGCTTTTTCACCTATGCCTATTCGCGCGCCGATGTCGGCACCGTGAGCGGCTACACCGTCAACGCGGAATTTACCGGCGTTGGCGCCTTGGCGACCGGCGCTGACGTCCGGATCAGCGGCATCAAGGTCGGATCCGTGGTGCGTCAGGAGCTTGATCCCACCACCTTCATGGCGCGCGTCACCCTGAGCATCGACGATTCGATCGAACTGCCCACGGACACCACTGCGGCGGTCGGCATTGAAGGCCTGCTCGGCGGCGCCTATGTGGCATTGGAGCCTGGTGGCGAAGAAGAACTGATCGGCAATGGCGGGCAGATCTTATTTACCCAGGCTGCACCGGATATAATCGGCTTGGTGACGCAATTGGTGTTTAGCCAAAAAGATTGAAATCATTTATAGTTATGACAAATGGCTCATAAATCAGTCGATCATAGGTCACAGGCCGAGGACGCGCCGGCGGAAATCCTGCCGACCTGGATGGCGCCGGACGGGGCGCCGGTGGCCTGCGTCGAGAAGATCAAGGTTCTGAACGAGAACATCCTCGAAATCCGGGAAATGTGTCAGGAAGCGCTCGAGGATGCGGTGTTGATGGGCTGCGACGAGCAGCAGATCCGAGACGTGCTTTTGCGCCTGGTTCGCTCGCTTGAGGAACCGTTCAAGGATTAACAACCGAGGCAATTTGGGAATGACGGCTTTTCGAGGCCTGATGGCGCTCGCGATCGGCGTGGTTCCGGCGCTGGTGGGTGTCCAGGCTGCGTGGGGGCAGGGCAGCGACGACGAGCTGTTCGCCGACCGCTGGCTCGTTGCGGAGACCGCCCGTCTGGAGGCCTTGGACAAGGTCACGGGACGGGTCTCGGTGATCGATCTCCCGCTCGATTCTCCGACCCAATTCGGCACTTTGGATATCATTGTGCGCGCTTGCCACCGCCGCCCGCCCGAAGTGCCGCCGGACAGCGCGAGTTACCTTGTGGTGACAGAGCGCCGTGACTCCGCCGAGACGGCGGCGCCGATTTTTCAAGGGTGGATCTTCGCGTCGAGCCCCGGCCTTTCGGCCCTCGAACACCCGGTCTATGACGTGATTGTGCTCGAATGCTTGGGCGAAACCGGGGCGTCGGTCACCTCGGTGATTCCCGAACCGGCGATCGATAGCCAGGACTCGGGCGAGGAACTCGACGGTAGCGAGTAGAAATCGCACGGCGCTTTGAGTGCCCGGGCGAGCAATCGCAAATAGTCGGTGCGCGGTACTTCCGTGACCCCGAAGCGCGCCAAATGGTCCGTGACAAACTGCGTGTCCAATAGCTGGTAGCCACCGACTTTGAGCCTGGCGACCAAATGAACCAGTCCGATTTTGCTCGCGTCGGTTTCCCGGCTGAACATGCTTTCGCCGAAAAAGGCGCCGCCGATCGCGACGCCGTACAAACCGCCCACCAGTTCGTCGTCGCGCCAGCATTCCACCGAATGGGCGTATCCCATGTCGAACAGATCGACATACAGCCCTTCGATGGTGCGGTTGATCCAGGTCGATGGACGGCCTTGTCCGGGCGCCGCGCAGGCCCCGATGACGTCGCGAAACGCCGTATCGACCCGCACGGTCAGCGGCGTTTGCCGGACCCGTTTGCGCAAGGAGCGCGGCATATGAAACCGATCCAGCGGCAGCACGCCCCGCAATTCCGGATCGACCCAATAAATCGTCGGGTCGTCGCGGTCCTCGCCCATGGGGAACAAACCCCATTGGTAGGCGCGCAACAGCGTCTCTGCGGTAATTTGGAGTGGGCGCAGCGGGTCCATGGCAAAGGGTCCCTAGGGACGGTCTGCGTAAGCCGAAGTTCTATTCAGTCTGATCCGGTTCGGCGACGAATCGTTCAAGCCAGTGTATGTCATAAAGCCCGTTCGCGAAATCGGGGGCTTTCACGAGCCGCTGATGTAGCGGCAGCGTGGTGTCGATGCCGTCGACCACAAACTCATCCAAACTGCGCCTGAGCCGCATAAGGCACTCATTGCGCGAGGTGCCGTGGACAATCAGCTTAGCGATCATGCTGTCGTAAAACGGCGGCACCCGATAACCGGCGTAAAGCGCCGAATCGACCCTCACGCCGAGGCCGCCGGGCGGGTGATAATCGGTCACGGTCCCGGGCCGGGGGGCGAAGGTATCGGGGTCCTCCGCTGTGATCCGGCATTCGATCGCATGGCCCCGAAATTGGACATCGTCCTGCGTATAACCGAGCCTCGAGCCGCCGGCGACCCGGATTTGCTCGCGAACCAGGTCGATTCCCGTGATCATTTCCGTGACCGGGTGTTCGACCTGCAAGCGCGTGTTCATTTCGATGAAATAGAACTCGCCATTCTCGTAGAGGAACTCCAACGTGCCGACGCCGACATAGCCCAGCGCCTTGATCGCGGCGGACGCGCGCGCCCCGATCTGTTCGCGCGTTTCCAAGTTCAGCGCAGGCGAGGGCGCCTCTTCCAGCAATTTCTGGTGCCGCCTTTGCAGCGAACAGTCGCGTTCGCCGAAATGAACGACATTGCCATGGGTATCGGCGAGTATCTGGATCTCAATGTGACGCGGACCTTGGAGATATTTTTCGATGAACACCGCGCCGTCGCCGAACGCTTCGATCGCCTCGCGTGACGCCATATCGAGCGCGCTCGGCAACTCTTCCGCGGTTTGCGCGACTTTCATGCCGCGCCCACCGCCGCCGGCGGCCGCCTTCACAAGCACGGGATAGCCGACCTTTTCGGCCAAGGCGCGAGCGTCCTCGGTACTTCCGATGGGGCCGTCCGATCCGGGAACGAGCGGGACGTCATGCGCGATCATCGCTTCGCGTGCCGCGATTTTGTCGCCCATGATCCGAATATGCTCGGACGAGGGGCCAATAAACCGCACCCCATGCTCTTCGACGATCTCGGCGAAGTGCGCATTCTCGGACAAGAAGCCGTAGCCTGGGTGAATCGCGTCGGCGCCCGTCACTTCCGCCGCCGCCATGATCGACGGAATGTTCAGATAGCTGGCTTTTGCGGGCGGCGGGCCGATGCAGACGGATTCGTCGGCCAGACGCACATGCATGGCATCGGCGTCGGCGGTCGAGTGTACCGCCACGGTGCGAATCCCCATCTCGCGGCAGGCCCGGTGTATCCGCATGGCGATTTCGCCGCGATTGGCGATGAGCACTTTGTCGAACATGGGAAAGGGCCGGCGTCCGTTACTCGATCACCGCCAGGACTTCGCCATACTCAACCGGCGTTTCGTTCTCGACCAGCACGCGGTTGACGGTTCCACTCCGTGGCGCGCGCACCGGGTTCATGGTTTTCATTGCCTCGATAATGAACAGCGTGTCACCTTCTTGCACCGACGCGCCCTGCGCGACAAACGGCGCAGCGCCGGGTTCGGGCGCGACATAAATGGTGCCGACCATCGGGGCGGTGACCGCGCCTGGATGGTTCGCGTCGCTTGTCTCGGCGCCGTTGACGGGACCGTCACCCGGAACCGGCACCAGGCCGGTCGAGGGGGGCGCCACCGCTGCCAGCGCCGGCGCGGCGCCCGCGCGCACGACCCGCAAATGCTGTTCGCCTTCGCCAATCTCGATCTCGCTCAGGCCGGTTTCCTCGAGCAATTCCGCGAGCTGACGGATCAGATTATCGTCGACCGATATCTTACGCGTCATGAGGATCCTCCCTGCGCCGCGGCGCCGCCCGCGATCAGATTATCCAAGGCCATCAAGCCCAGCCGGTAGCCATCGCTGCCAAAGCCGCAAACCATGCCAACGGCGGCGTGAGAGACATAGGATGAATGGCGGAATGATTCGCGTGCGTGAATATTGGACATGTGAACTTCAACGGTCGGCCGTTCGCTCGCTTTCAACGCGTCGAGGATGGCAATTGAGGTATGTGTATACGCGCCGGCGTTAATCAAGATGCCGTCGAACGCCGATCGCGCTTCCTGAATCCAAGTCACCAACTCGCCTTCGACATTGCTTTGCCGGCAGGTGACCGCCATACCGAGTTGACGCCCAACCGCGTCGCACAGCGCTTCCACGTCGGCGAGCGTCTCAGTGCCGTAGATTTCTGGCTGGCGCGTGCCCAGCATGTTCAAATTGGGTCCATTCAGGACCAGGACGTTTCGCGCCATGAAGTATCTTTTATTGTATCGCGCCGTCGCGCAGTGAGGCGACCGCTCCCTGCCGCATGTATAGCATGCTGCGTGGCGCGCCGGGCAAGAATGCGGCGAACGCATGACGCAAAGCCGCCGTCAGCTTGACGGCAAAGATCAGACCCGCCATCTATAGCCGCGCTGATTCGGTTGCGACCGAATCGTCGTCTTTCCATACTGGACCGCAATGTCGGCGCGACGTGGGCTCAAGAATGAATGGCATGCACATTACGGTGAATGGCGAAGGGCGCGAGATCGAAGCGCCGCAGACGGTATCCAGCTTGCTGCAATCGCTGGGGTTCGATCCGCGTAAGATCGCGGTTGAGCGGAATTTGGAAATCGTCCGTCGTTCGGCCTTCGAAGACACCGCGATCTGCGATGGCGATAAGTTGGAGATCGTGCATTTCATCGGCGGCGGTTCGGGCGCGGTCGCCAAATTGCCGGACCA
>JANQOH010000056.1 GCA_028289725.1 Alphaproteobacteria bacterium | reverse complement strand
GACAATTGAATAAAAACGCCGACCTTGGTGGCGGTTCCGTCCGCCATTAACGGCACGCGCCAAACCGCATTGTCCCGCGTCACCGCGAGATAGACGATGGATTCCTCCAGATTGGTCACCAAACCGTTTGGGCTCGGCACCATGTCGAGGACCGTATCAAGCCGGCCGTCGGCGCGCAGACGATAAAGGCGTCCCGTGGGATCCTGCAGGCCGGTTTGGCCTTGATCGGTGAAATAGAGGTCGCCGTTCGCGGCAAAGAACAGATCGTTGCATCCCTTGAAGCGTTCGTGCCGCGGCCGCTCGAGCACCGGAGATACATTGCCGGAGGCGGGGTCTAGCCGCATGATGCCGTTCTTATGGTCGGCTATGAAGATGTCGCCATCGCGTCCAAGCTTCAGACCGTTCGGTTCGCCGTCATATTCGGTCACGACGGAGAAGACGCCGTCCGGTGAAATCCGAAAGACGCGCCCATACGGAATGTCGACGACATAAAGATTGCCGTCTGTGTCGAAGGACGGGCCTTCGAGGAAACAATCCACTTGCCGTCCGTGCAGAAGCGCGTCCGCCCAAGGCGTGCTCTGGTTCGGCCAACGCAAGTCATCAGGCACGCTGGCGAACACACGGGTTTCAATCTCGGGCGGCGCCGCAAACATGTCTGGTCTCGGCAGTGATGGTCAGAGTTTGAACGGAATGAAAAGAGCGATATCGGGAAACGCCACGACCAGCGCAACCGCAAGCAGGATCAAAATCACGAAAGGTAAGGTTCCGTGCACGACATCGCCCACCGTCGCGGTGGATTGGTCGGGCGGGCCCGTACTTCGTTCCGCTTGCACGGCCACCGCGCGTATGACGAAGAGATTCAGTCCAACCGGCGGTGTGATCAGCGCACATTCGATCATCATGGTGAAAATCACGCCGAACCAGATCGGATCGATGCCGAGCGTCATCAACGACGGCTGGATGATCGGCAGCATCAACAGCATCATCGACAACGTTTCCAGCACGCAACCCATCACCAGCAGCAGGGCGCAGATCACCAAAATGAAGATGACCGGCAACGCGATGTTCGACGTCACCAGGCTCGTGACATCCTGTGGGATGCGGTAGAGCGTAATCGCATGACCGAACACCTTGGCGCCCGCTATGATGAACAACACCATGACGGTGGTTTTCATCGATTCAACCGCGATCGCGGGCAGTTGGCGAGGCGAGAGGCTACGTAAGACGAATAGCGTGATAACCAGGGCCGCCGCAAACCCGATCGCCGCCGCTTCAGTTGGCGTAAAGACGCCGAAATAGATTCCTATGACGATGAGCAGGGCAAGTATCAACGTGGGCAGCGCGCGTTTGGTCGCGCGCCAGCGCTCAGCCCCACTCGCTTTATTGCTCGGGCGCTGTCCGCCCCGTTTGGCGTGGAAAATCGCATAGGCAACAAACAAAGCGGTCAACAGAAGGCCCGGTCCAATTCCGGCGAGAAACAGGTCGACGATCGATTCAGACATAACGAACCCGAATACGATCATCGGAATCGACGGGGGGATGAGGATCCCGAGCGTGCCGCCGGCTGCGAGCAGGCCATACACGAAACGGCGTTCGTATCCGCGGGCCACCATGGCGGGAATGGCGACGGTACCGATGGTCGCGGCGGTGGCGACGGATGAACCCGAAATCGAGGCGAAAATGGCGCAAGACAGGATCGTCGCGACGGCCAAGCCGCCCGGCCAATGGCCGACCCAACTTTGCACAGCGCTAAACAGATCTTCGCCCGCGCCGCCGCGCAGCAAAATGTTCGACATCAAGATGAACAAGGGCACCGCGAGCAGGATGAAATTGTCCATGCTCGCCATCATCGCTTGCGGCACGATCAGTGCGGAGAAATCGCCGAGCAGCAACAGGACGATTCCAAGACCGGCCAACGCAAAAGCGATATCGACGCCGGCGAGAAGCGCCGCAAAGAGGGCTATCAGGATGAGCACCGCCGTCATCGCGTCAAATCTCCGGAGGTGGATCGTCGTCCGCGATCAGCGCTGGCTCGGAGAGGCTGGCGATCGCCAAGGCGAGCGCCTGGAGGGCGGCGAGGCCCAATCCAATGACGACCGGCGCGTGCAGAAGCCACATGGGGAGTTCCAATGTCGAATCAGTGCGTTCGCCGCGCTCGATAGCGGATAGCATCAGCGCGCCCGCCGACTGAGCGGCGAAGGCCGCGATTGCAGCGACAACAATCAAACTCAAGCGGCCGAGCCACACTTTGGCGCCGCGCGGCAAGCGCGCCGTGAGGACGGTAATGCGAATATGCTCGCGTCGCCCGACGAGCCAGGCGCAGGCCAAAAAAACGCCGTAGATCTGGAGCAGGCGCGCGGTCTCCTCAACCCACCGCGTCGGCGCTAAAAAGCCGTAGCGCATCACGACTTCGTACGTGACGATCAGCCCAATGACGAAGAACGCGCCGGCCGCGAGCCACGCCGTGACGCGACTGACGCCCATGATCCAGCGCACGATCATGGCCGATGACCGGCTGGTGTCGGGGCGTTTGCTGGTTTCAATGACCGCGCGGCGCCGGTAGTATGAGTCGTCATGGAGTGGGGGTATCTCGGCTTGTTGTGTGAGCGCCGATACGACGCGAGCGCGGCGAAGTATATGGCACGCGCGATCGGTCCAACAGAAGCGGCGTGCATGCCAAACATGCAACGCGGTGCGGGATGTCAGACATGGCGGTGACGGAAACCGATCAATTCGCCAACCCGGAACATCTGCGCGCGGTTCTCGAGACCATGCTCGACGGACTGCTGATCGCCGATGCCAATGGGATTATCCGCGTCTTCAACCCCGCTTGCGAAAGACTGTTCGGCTACGATGCCGGCGAGATAATCGGGCAGAACGTTGACGTCCTGGTGTCGGCGTCGGATCGCGAACCGCATGACGCCACCGGCACGCGATTTTTGGACCAGCACGCGCCGGGTGAACTTGGCCGACCGCGGGAGCTTACCGGGGCACGCAAGGACGGAAGCACGGTTCCGATCGGCGTGACTTTG
>JANQOH010000028.1 GCA_028289725.1 Alphaproteobacteria bacterium | reverse complement strand
GCGAGCATCTCGAGCGTTTTGACCGGCGCGACCGCGGACACTGCGACGAACACATCGTTTTCTTCGAGGCGGCCCGCCAGATTCTCAGCCGCGCCTGTTTGCGCGAGATCGATATCTTTTCGCGTCAGGCCCAACACCGGTACGCCTTCGGATTCGAGACACCGTACGATGGCTGCACCGACAAACCCGCCCGCGCCCATCACGACGGTGCGGTTCGGCCGGGTCGGTGTCCCGTTCAGATGTTCAAGCATCGGAAACGTCCGCCGCGCGCGCGGGCGGTGCGCCGAGGGCGATGTAATCGAATCCGGCGGCCAGCGCTTTCGCCCGGGACAAGCATTGGTAGGGGTCGATGATCGTGCGTCCTTTCATAATGGTTGCGAGCGACTCGGGCTCGATCGACTTAAAGGCCGGCCATGGCGTCAGGATCATCAAAACATCCGCGCCGTTCGCGCACGCTTCCGGCGTGTCGTGGCTTTGGGCGAAGGGAACCGCCGCACCATCGACCCAGGGATCGTGTACAGCGACATCATAATCATTGAGGTGCGCGAGGCACGCCAGGGCGGGTGAGTTTTTGACGGAATGCGTGTTCTCTTTGTAAGCGAGGCCCCAAACGGCGATCCGTGCGCCGGGGTTCCGGTCCAGCACTTCGGCCTTAAGCGTCTCGTAGCTCCAGTTTTTTCTGTGATTTGAGTTCGCGAGCCAGGCGTCGACGATCCCCGCATCGGTTTGATTGGCGTCCGCGAACCGGCGCACTGTTGCCAGATCGCGCTCAAGATTGCCGCCCGCGATGCCGAGGCCGGGCGCCAAATAAGCGTGTGGACCGATTCGCTGATCCAGCTTGAGCGCGGGCGCAATTTCGGACCAATCGGCGCCGATCGATTCACAAAGCTCGGCCAAGGTGTTGGCGACTGCGATCGATGCGACCAGACAGCAGTTGATCGAAATTTTTGCGAGTTCCGCGGATTCGAATTGCATGGGAAGGATCGGCGGGTCTCCGTGCGATCCTAGAAACGTTTGAACGATCGGGGGCAGCGGCTCGGCTGAATCAGCCAAGCCGACGATATAGCGCTCGGGGTTTAACGCGCGGTCGATCGCTTGGCCGAAAATCAGTGTTTCGACTTGATACAAGAGTGTCCGGCCGG
Source organism: Alphaproteobacteria bacterium (assembly GCA_028289725.1). Classification (GTDB taxonomy): domain Bacteria; phylum Pseudomonadota; class Alphaproteobacteria; order UBA7887; family UBA7887; genus JAKZSU01. The sequence goes on along the minus strand of JANQOH010000028.1, from coordinate 9,439 downwards.
ACCGCTGCCGCGCGCGGGTGTAACCGGGCGGCACTTGGGACAGTACGACAATCGGCGCGTCAACGTGGCCATAATCGAATGCTAGGTCGACCAAGGCATCCAACGCGGCCAGATCGCTATTGCCTTGATCGTCGGTCGGCACGTCGCGCGCGACATAGGTCAGGGCACAGGTCGCCAAGTCCTCGGGATTCGCGGTCAGTGCAATTCGGTCACGGTGTTTGGTGTACAGCGCGTCGAGTTGCGGCTCCGAGACCGGCATCACGCCGCGCTTCAAACCGGCGATCGCCTGGGCATCGGGATCGAAGCAGAGCACCGACCAGCCGCGTTCGGCGGCCGCGGCCGCTGACACCAGACCCAAGTGGCTCATGCCCGCAAAACCGATGACGCCTATTGTCATGCTGGATTCATCCGCAAAGCCTCGTCGCTCAGTTGGCGGATCAGAGCGTTGAGCGCCTTGTCTTGCGACAGGTCAGCTTGTGGCGGATTGGCGCACAAGGCTTTGAAATGGTCGTATTCCAAGGCCCAGGTCGGATCGTCTTGCACCAGTGTCAGGGTTTCTTCCGGTGGCCGGCCGGAGGGGCGCACGCGCATTCGCTTGGTGAAAGTCGCCGGGCCCCATTTGCACAGGGATTCAATATGCGCGGATCCATGCTCGGCCAAGATGTCGCAGGTGAAGTGGTTGCGCCACATCAGCAGCGTCATTTCCAGTTCGATCTTGGGCGCGCCGCCATCATTCGCCAGCACCACGTGATCCGGCGCGCGGTTCTCGAAGCGGTTCACGGACGTTACGCGATAGCCGTCGGCCAAGGGCCCAAACCAGAAGGCGATACAGTCCAGCAAGTGCGATGCCAAATCGGGCAACACGCCCGCGCCTTGATCGCGCCAGGCACTTTCGCGAACCAGTTGCGCCGTGCCGTTGCCGTAGAACATGCGGCACCGGTAAATCTGGCCCAAATCGCCCGAGGCCAACAGGTCGCGCATGCGCACGAAATGCGGCTCAAAGCGGTGATTGTACGCGGTGTAGCACACCAGATTTTTGGCGCGCGCAAGCTTCTCGAGTTCCGTGATCGCATCTTCATCGGGCGCCCATAACGGCTTCTCTACGAGCACGTGCTTTCCATTTTCGAGCAGATAAGTGAGCACGTCGACCTTGGGGTCGTCGGGAATGCAGCACAGCGCCGCGTCATAGTCGGCAAGCGGCACGGCGTCCACGCTCTTATAGTCGGCGTCCGGATGGACGGGATCGACGCTGGCAACATAATCCGCGCCGGCGAAGGTACGGCGCTTATGTCCCTGTACGCCTAAACCGACGACAATGACTTTCATAAAAAAATCTAACGGTCACGATTATTGATAAGCTTGCTATCAATATCAGTGGCCGCTACTCCTCATAGTCCGCGCGGCGCTCATATTTGTCGATCATCTGGCGCAGGTCGCTGGGCGTGACGGGAACATTGCCGTCGTGGCCGCATTCCACCGCCGCCGCGAACGAGCCAAGCACCGCGGCAATCACCGCGTTGCCCGTCGCCATTTCGGCCAAGGTCGCGTAGGCGAGCAGCGCGTCGCCGGAGCCGACCGCATCAACCACGTTCTCGGCAAAAGAATCGACCGCGAAAAATGACCGGACGTCATCGAGATTCGGGCGCTGCCGGTAAGCCAGTAAGCCGCGTTCGCCGAGTTTAAGGATCAAGTTTTTGCAGCGCGCTTCCTTGAACAGTTTGAGGGCGAGCGGCCGGATGACCGAGTCCTGATCGCCGAGCGCGAAGCGCGCCTCGCGCTCGTTCGGCGTGATCAGATCGAAGCCCTGGAATTCCAGAATATTGCCCCAACGGCTGGCGACCTGGCTGTCGGCGACGCGAAACACCGTTGAGGGGAGTGCCTCGACCATGCCGGGGATTGTGCCCTTATTGAAAATGCCATGGCGGAAATCGGCGAATACCACCGCGTCCGTGTCGGTACCCCGAACCGCGTCATGGAAGCGCGCTTGGATTTTTTCCGAGATCGCGCGGTTATCCAGATGGTCGACCTTTAGCAGCCGCTGTTCGTTGCAGATGATCGCGTTTTTGTTTGTCGTCGGGCGCGTGTCATCGACGATGGCGTTGGTCGTGACGCCAAAACCGTCGAGATCGTCGCGCACGAAATCGGTCCATTGATCGTCGCCCAGCAAGGTCGAAAACGTCACGTCCGCGCCGGCGGCTTTAAGGTGCTTTGCGACGATCCCGGCTCCGCCGACATAATCGCGCTGGCCTTCGTAACGGACCGACAGCGTCGGCGTCTTCGTCTGACCGCCGATCATTGTCGTCTCAGTATAGGAATCGACGATGGTGTCGCCGACCACGTGAACGCGGAGGCCACGAATTTCGTCGAGCGCTGATCGCAGATGATCGAACGTGATCGCCTCGGCGTCGAACAAGACGATCAGCTTTTCGAGTGCGATATTGGGCGGCGCGGTTTCCAGCAAATGGGATGACGAATAGACCACGTCGCCGGGCGTGAAGATCATCTCCCCGCCATAGCTCTCCAGCGCCGACTTCTCGTCGAGGGTCTTCTGCGGCACGCCGTTCGACACATAATCATAGCCCTTGGCGAAATAGTCGGGCTGCAGGTCGGCGATGTTATTCAGCGGCACCGGGTCGTCATCGATCACCACATAATCGACCATTTCGAAGGCCGCGAGGTTGAGTGCGCGCAAATCCTCGGGCACGAAGGGCCGGAAGTTGGCTTTGCCGATATGCGCATCGCATGTCAGGCTGACCACCAGCACGTCGGCCTTGCTGCGCGCATAAATCAAATGCCGCACATGGCCGGGGTGAACGACATCGAACGTGCCGTGGCACATGATGACTTTTTTGTCGCGCGGGTAGGGGCCGAGAAGCGCCTTCAGCTCCGCCGGTGTTTTGATTTTCGATTTGAAGTTTGGATCGACCATGGCGGCCTGATGCTAGCCCGGCGACAGCATGTCGAACCAGGTTTTGGTGGCTTGCGCAATGGTGTGCGGTTCCCACAACGGCGCTTCGGCCCAATAGTCGATATCGTCAAGAATCAGCGCCACACCGTCTTCAAACGAAACCTTGGGATGCCAGCCTAGGTCACGTTCGATTTTCGCGGTGTCGGCCCATGTGCAATCGGGCTCGCCGGGACGCTTGGGAATGTGGATCGCTTCGCCGCCAAGCAATTCGACCAACCGGTTCACCGATTGCGGCTTGCTGGCGCCGAGGTTCCAGACCTCGCCGGTCAATTCGGTTTCAGCGGCGGCTCGGAATGCGGCGGCCACGTCGGTAACGTAAACGAAGTCGCGAGACTGCGTGCCGTCGCCAACAACGGTGAAGGGTTTGCCTGCCAATTTCTGCCTCAGGAACACACCGAACACTGCGCCGTATGCGCCGGACGTGCGCGACCGGCAGCCATAAGCGTTAAAGATGCGAATGGCGTTGACCGGTAGGCCATAGACTTGGTGCCAATGAAACGCCGCTTGCTCACCGAGATATTTTGACAGTGCGTATGGATATTGCGGCGCGATCGGGTGATCTTCGCGCGTCGGCACGTCCGCCAAGCCGTAGCACGAGGAGGACGCCGCGTAGACGAACTTGCGGACACCTGCTGCGCGCGCGCATTCGAGCATGCGTGCCGTGCCCTGGACGTTGACGTCCATATAGTCCAATGGCTTCTCGATCGACGGGACGATGTCGCCGATCCCGGCTAAGTGGATGACCAGGTCTGCGTCGGCAAATATTGATGCGCCGGGCTCGAAACTCCGTATGTCGCGCCATTCCGCGTGGACGCGCGGGTTGCCGTTGTGCTGTGCGATGTTGGCTTCGCGGCCGCCCACCAGATTGTCGATGATCCGCACGGCGTATCCGTCCGCCACGAGATTATCGACCATGTGGCTGCCGATAAAGCCGGCGCCACCGGTGACGACGGCGACGGGAGGCGTACTCACGTGATGCCGTGCGCCTTCATCGTTCGAACATTGTAGTACCAATCATTGTCCAGGCTGCCCGGCAAATCGCCGCGCTTAAACGCTTGGCAAAGATCGCGTACCGCATCTTCGATCGATCGCTTGGGCACAAAGCCCAGCACGCGCTTTATTTTGTCTGAATTGATATGATAGGAGCGATTGTCGTCGCTCTCGGTCACTTTGATTCCGATATCATCTTTTTCGGGAAACTCTTCTTCGACGACTTTCTTGACGAAGCCCGCGATCTCCATAATCGAGTGATTTTGGTATCCCGCATTGAAGATTTCGCCGTGAATTTTGTCGGCGGGCACTTCAAGCAGAAGCTGGTAGAGGTCGACCATATCCGCAATATGTAGGTTCGGCCGCTTCTGGGCGCCGCCGAACACGGTGATGGCGCCATTGTTCACCGCGTGGTTGGTCAGGATGTTGACCGAGAGGTCGAGCCGGCAGCGCGGGCTGTAGCCGCACACGGTCGCCGGGCGGATCGTGACACACGTGAAATCGTTCGCCATGTGCTTGAATAGGAGCGGTTCGCACTCGCCCTTATATCGGTTGTAGAGAGTGAGCGGGACCAGCGGGTGGTCTTCGGTGACGTCTGGCGCGTCCGAAACGCCGTACACTGAGCTCGACGAGCAATAGATGAAGCGACGGACGCCCGCTTTTTTCGCCGCGACGACAAGCGGTTCGAAGGCGTTGAGATTGATCGTCGTGCTTAGGTTTTCGTCGAGTTCGAAGCTCGCGTCATTGGATATGCAGGCGAGGTGAATGACCGCGTCGATGCCGTCGAGGGCCGAAGCGAGTGCTTCGGTCTGGCGTATGTCGCCCGCAATAACTTTTAGGTTCGGATTCTCGAGCGGCAGCGTGTCCTGCCCATAATAGAACGTGTCGTAAACCGACACCCGATAACCAGCGCTGAGCAGTTGCGGCACCAGCACATTGCCGACATACCCGCCACCGCCGGTGATCAAGACAGTTTCGAATTGACGCGTCATTTCGATCCTAATGTACCGACGTTCGGACGAGGTCGGGACTCAGCCGACGGCGCGCAACCGATTTGCGTCGGGTCCGCCGATCTCATATCCGGCGCGCACCGCGTCATCATAGAACATACGGACCGTGTCCAGGCTGAAATCGTCCAGGTCTTTGCCGACCAGCGACAGTTTGGCGAGTAAATCTCCCGTCACGGTGATGATGTGGCAACCTGCTGTATCGGCATGAAAAATATTGAGCAGTTCGCGCGGGCTCGCCCAAAGTAATTGTGCCTTTGGCCGCGCTTTTAGAATTTCCACGCAGTCTTCCATAATCGGCACCGGATCCCGGCCGGTATCGGCAATGCGGCCGGCAAACACCGATACGATCGCCGGTGTGTCGGGATGAAGCGCTTCAGCGATGCTGCGCACCTGGTTTGGCGTCATCACCGCCGTGATGTTGACCGGAATGTCATCGGCGGACAGGCCCCGAACCACCGGCAATGTCGTCTCGCCGCGGGTGTTGGTGACCGGGATTTTGACATTCACATTATCGGCCCACGACGCAATTTCGCGCGCTTGCCATTCCATGCCCGGCAGATCATCGGCGAACACTTCGAACGAAACCGGCACATCGTCGATTTCGTCCAAAACCGTCGCGGCAAAGCCCGCATAGTCCTCGATGCCCGCTTTGCGCATCAAGGTCGGATTTGTCGTAAAGCCTTGAATGAGTGGGTTTCGCCGCAGCAAGCGGATCGCGGACAGGTCGGCCCCATCGGCAAAAATCCGGACATTAAGGTCCTCGACACGCATTCGCTTATTCCCCGCTCAAAGCGCAGCGATACCACTGATTGAGAAAAAAATTACAGATTCGCCAGGATGTGGCCAACGGTATTTTCGAGGCTCGGGAAGGTATGATCCGGGGTGTCGCGAAGGGCCTCGCGATAGCCGCAATCGATGAAATAGGTGCGGCATCCCGCGGCCTTGCCGGCGCCGACATCGCGCCATCGGTCGCCGACCATGAAACTGGCGCCGAGATCAATGTCCAATTCGTCCGCGGCGTCCAAAAGCATGCCGGGCTTCGGCTTATAGCAAGCTGCACCGCTGTCCTCCGTACAGAAGCACGTCTTGATGCAGTCGACCGGAAGGGTCGCCTTGAGCCGATCATGCATGGCGTCAACGACTTGCCTCGGCACCTTGCCCGTCGCGACGTCGGGCTGATTCGTCACCACGACCAGCAGCAATCCCGCGTCTTTCAACTGAGACAGCAAGGCCGGCACGCGCGGCAGAACTTCAAATTCTTCGAGGCGCGTAGGGGCATATGGCCGGCCATCTCGGACGATGGCCTTGTTCAACACCCCGTCGCGATCGAGGAAAACGGCTCTATGCACGGGCCGGCATCGCGAAACCGCGGGCTGTCACCATTTCGTGGCATTGATTTGCAGCGCGGGGTGCGAGACGAGGCAGTGCCACACGACGGCTTGAAACGCCTCGGTGTGCGGTGTGACGGTCTTGTCGTTGACCGGCGGGATGACCACCGCAACGTCAGCGTTTTTCGCGGCATAGCCGCCGTCGCGCCCGACGACGCCGAAAACCGCCATGCCGCGTTTTATTGCCGCGTCAATCGCGCGAATCAGATTGACCGACACATTGCGCTCCGCATTGCCGCCGCCGACCGAAAACACCAGCAAGCCGTCCTTGTCGCCGGCGCGGCTGACATCGAGATAGCCGGTGAACACCGTCTCGAAACCTTCATCATTGGTGCGCGCGGTGAGCTCCGAGACATTGTCGGTCGGCGCGTAGGTCTCGATACCGCACAGCTTGCGGAAGTCATTGACGGCATGGCTCGCGTTGGCCGCGCTGCCGCCGACGCCGACGATGAACAAACGCCCGCCGCGTTCGCGCAGCGCCCGCAAATCAATGGCCATGCGCTCAATCGCCGCCTGGTCGATGGCTGCCGCGATGGATTGCACATCGGCAAAGTACCGATGCACATGATCGGCAACACGGTCTGATGGGGAGGGGTCGGCATTAAGCGCGGCGTGTGAAGCTGACATATTGCTGTCCTCGACCAAAAAACGAGATAAAGGATTCGAAATCCGGAGCCGCATTGGGCTGCTTTAAGAATTTGGCGACTTCCAAGAGTGATTGGGCAGTAGCCGGTGAGTAATCCGCAACAAGTTCCGCGATATCACCGACTTTCGCGGCAGCTTGCGGCATGCCCGACAGGTCGTTTGCCGTCTCCATCGCGTTCATCTGTTCGAACAGTGCCGTAGCGCGGTACAACACCTTTTCGCCTAGTTCCGCCGCGTGTGCGGCGGGCGTTGCGCGGTAGTCGATCAGATTGAGCAGATGTTGGTGATAAAGCGCAATGGCGCGCGCATTGTAGCGCCGTTCATCCCCGGTTAGCTGCTTGTACCAACGCCAATCGCTCAAGAAAGACGGGGAACTGCCGTAGACATCGAAATCGGCATCCAGCGCACCGATGGCGTCCGGAATCGAAAACAACGATCCCGAATAGGGCACCAAGATGTTGTCGTACAACCAGTCATCGATCAGGCGGCTCATGCCCTTCAACGTTGCCAAATGTGGCGCGAAGACCGGGCGTAAGGCCGCTAAACGGGCTTCGGCCGGCGCGCCGAAATCGATGAGGCTGTCCGCGATGAGACGCCGGGTCGATTCCCCGAGAAACGAGACGCCGTCAATGCATGTGATCACCAAAAGGCCGCCAGGCGCGACGAATTGCGCGACGTGACGGGCAAATGCGGCCGGATTGACCTGAAACGGGATCACGCCTTCGCACAGAACCAGGTCGAACCGCTCTTCTGTCTCGAACGCTTCGATTAAGGACTCGCGGATCTCGAAGCCGTAATCGGGGCAATAGCGCGTCAATGTTTCGGAGGTTTCCTGCAGCCCTGTCGGGTTGCCATCCACCAATACGTAGCGGCTTGGGTCCAGGCTAGCCGTGTAGATCGCATTTTGGCCGGTACCCGGCCCAAACTCGATCACGGACTTGCCGCGCATCAGTCCGGCGGGAATGCCGAGATGGCGGTACAGCGCCTCGCGCCGTTCAAAATGTTGGCCAAGGTCCGAAATGTCTTGATGGACCGGCGCAATCTTGTTGGCGGCGTAGAAGTCTACGAACGGTTTCACGCGCGGCCTTCGCTAGACATTCAGCGCGGTTTCCTTTGTGCGGCCGGGCACCGGATGGTCGCGCCCGCCCTGTTTCAAGATATCCGCGAGTTTAAAGGCTTGGTCGATGCAGTCGTCAATATCGATGCCGTACCGGTAGCTGCCGTTGCGGCCCATGGAAAACACGCCGTCCGGCATGTCGGCAAAATATTGTTCGGCGCGTTCGAAGTTTTTGCGCATCGGGATCGGGTAGAACTTGCCGTTGCTCGACGGAATTTCGAGGCCGAGCAAAGTCGACGGCGCCTTATGGCGCGTGAATTTCTTGTATTCGACAATGCGCGTGAACGGCTCTTGGTTCGCGTAATAGACGAAATAGACGTTTTCCGGGAATGCGTATTCTGTCGGCAAAACGATCTTGAACAAGTCGCGTCCCATGAAGGGTAGGGCGCCATGCCCGTCGCCCATCACATCGTCCGGGCTGATCGTGCTGACGATGAGATCGAAGCGGTGCGATTCGCCGTCGATCATGACGCTCAAATTCCCGAGATCGAAGGCTTCGATCCGCGTGTTGAGCAAGACCGTGGCGTCCGCCGTCGACACGTCGAAATAGTGATCGTAACCGTCTTCCGCGTAAGGGTAGCCGGAGATCGAATTGTCCCACGCCGCGCGCGGGCCGTCTTTCAGGGCGACGCCTTTCGGCGACCAATTGAAGGTGTCGATCGCCTTGTTGTCGTCGATCTGCCACATCTTCTTCGAATAGGAGTCGATAAATTTGTCGTACAGCGTGGGGCCGATCGACCCGATCCAGTAGGCTTCAAAATCGGCCGCGTTCTGCACGCCTTTGAGCTGCTTGAGTTCGCCTTCGACACGCTCGCGGTCGGGCATCAGCGGAATATCGCCCCGGTTGATCGGGAACGCGTAGAAATTGGCGTCGCGCTCCACATAGGTGACGAATTCATGCTCCGGGCAGCGGCGAATCGGCGTGATGCCGTTGAGATAGTCGAACACCGGCTCCCACGGCGTCAGAAAATGGCGCGGGCCGTAGGTATAGGGGTGGCCGCCATACCAAAAGGTGCGGTTGCCGGCGCCCAGAAACGGCGCGGCTTCGACAAGCGTCGTCTCCCAGCCGCCGAGCAGCGCGAGTTGGTGCGCCGCCGCGCAGCCGGCAAAACCGCCGCCGATAATGAGCGCTTTTTTCATGAGGAGCCCGAGCAGTTACTGTCTGGGAACGGCGCGCGAAAACGCTTTTTCATGCTCTAACACGGAAGCCGATCGCCGCGATAGTTAGAAGGGTAAGCGAACGTCAGATGCGGTGGCGCTATCCCTTTAAGCGGGCCTGCGGGCGAATTGCCGCCACGCCGTGCGCAGAAACGGCACTGCT
>JANQOH010000003.1 GCA_028289725.1 Alphaproteobacteria bacterium | reverse complement strand
CGCATAAAGGTCAAAATTGATGTGCCCGTCGGCGATCAGTCCATTCTCGGCTTGATAGGCACCGATGGCGTCCCGCGTCTCGGTGGTCACCGCGCCGTCAATCGGGCCCTTGTAGTAACCGGAACCGGCCAACGCACGCTGCACGAAGACCACGCGGTCCTTTGGTTCCATGCCGGCGTACCAATCACGCGCCTGGGCGGTCACCGCCGGGCTGGTCTGCTCGATTTGGAGGCAGCGCCAATAAGGCACTTGCGTCAGTTTGCCAAGCACCTCCACGGCACTCAGGTCCACCAAAGTCCGGATCGCCTGGTGCATGCCCTCGCTTTGGTTCATCGACACATTGAAGCTCAGGCCGAGCTCGATGTTCTGGATCGTGCCGCCGGCGTCCACGGACGTACCGGACCGGCGCACGGCGATCGAGTTATTTGACGAAGCGTAAGGCAGGATTTGGCGGGTCAGCAGATCGCCCATATTGAGGTCGACCGAGACCAACGAGATGACCTGATCCTTGCTGCCACCGGCATCCGCGAAGGGCAGCGATATGCCGCCGCTGGCGCTTTCGGAGATCACTTGCTCGTCGAGTTGCGTAATGGCGCCGCGGATATAGTAATTGGGCACCACGAAATCATTGGTGAAACCAACCAGATTCTGCAGCGCGTTCACGTCGTACTGCGTTTGGTCGAAATCCACGAAAATGAAGGCGTTGCTCTTCACCGACATACGCGAGACCGCTGAAATCAGCATGTCCTTGGTGCCGGTGGAAATCTCGCCCGTGGCATCCGGAATGCCTTGGCTTGTGACGACAACGTCGCGCACGCCGAAGGCGACGAACAAGTCGTCCATACAGCGTAAGGACTCGCTGAAACTTGTCAGGTTCTTGGTCGGCTTGGTTTGCGGTTGCGAGACCGATTTGGCCTGTTCCGGCGGCGTATAGACGCAGGCGGAGACCATCGCCGCCGCAGCCAGACCGGACATCACTTTTCCGAGACGTTTCATTTTCGTGGCTCCCCTGTTTGGGGCGCGGGCCGGTCTTCCGACACGCGCGGTTTCACCTAACGAGGGGGCTTTTACCGATTATTGCGGCAGCCGCGTGCGACATTTATCACATCGCCCGTGATGACGATGACATTGTCCCGACGCGGGCCGCGACGCTGCTGATCCGGCCGGACATTGCCGATTTCCAGCTTGCCGCAGCCGGTGTTGACCACATCACCCGGGCGGCCAGATCCCGGCCGATTGAACTCTTGGGTGCGCGCCCCAGCGATTGTGCGCACCACTTTCGCGCCCTGTTCCGGCGCCAAATGTTGGCGCTTATTGTATTCCTTCGCGATGACCGGTGTCGCGGTCATGGCGAGCGCGACCGATACGCCAATCGCCATCGAAATTCGAGCTATCATCCCCCCCAGCCTCCAATCATCCTCGTTCCCAACCCGCTTATTCGCTGCACGCACTATCGCCCACCACACCGATGCTCGTGCAAGCTTCGGACGCGATGCCCACGGCATTGGTCGAGACCACGCCCAATACAGTGGTGTTCTGCTCGATATCGCCACCCGCCTCGACGTTCTTCATGGTACCGATTTCGGTCACGGACGTCGCCGCGATGCCAGTGGCGGTGTTGCTGATGTCGCCGCCGACGAACGTGTTTTGGGTAACGTTTCCGCCAGATTTTACGCCCTCGATCACGCCGATATCGGTCACGCCCGTGGCGGCAATACCCTGAGCCGAATTGGTCACGCGTCCCAAAACCGTCGTATTTTGCTCAAGATTGCCATCAACATTGGCGTCCTCGATCGTCCCGATATTGGTCTCGGCGTTGGCCGCGATGCCGGTGGCACTGGTGTTGACGATGCCCAGCACGATGGTGTTTTGCTCGAGGTTTCCGCCAACGTCAGCCCCATCGATACGACCAATATTGGTTTCGGCGCCCGCCGCGATGCCCGTCGCCGACGTGCCGACTGAACCGCCAACGAAGGTATTCTGCTCAAGATTGCCGCCCACTTCGCTGTCGGTCACAGAACCGATGCGCGTCTTGGCCGACGAGGCGATGCCGGTCGCGTTGCTGTTCACACCGCCAATCACCGTGGTGCTTTGCTCGATCTCGCCGCCGACTCTCACGCCCCCAGTCCTGGGCTCCTTGTCGCCCGCGAATGCCGGTGCCGCTGCGATCGTCGCCAGAGCGACTCCCGCCAATATTCGTTTCGCCTGCGCAACCATCGCTGAATCCCTCGAAACCGTGGCAAATCGTGGTCACGCATGCGCGCTGTCGAACGTTCTGCCGTCAAGCTCCTCGGCAAGCCCCATACTTACCCCACAGCAAAATTATCTCATAATTTCCGTACTTTGCATACAGCACGGCCATCAACCGGCCAAGGAGAAGCCGTAGAGATTGGCAGCGTTTTCGCAAATCACCTTGCGCCGCGTTTCAGCCGGCAGATGGCCGAGCTCCCGCTCGATAAATTCAAGCGAATCCGGCCAGACGCCGTCCGGGTGCGGAAAATCCGAGCCCCACATAACGTTCTCAAGCCCGAGTTCGTCGAGGAGGCGGACGCCGATCCGATCGGTTTGGTAGGTCGCGAGGCACTGCCGGCGCCAATAAGCAGAGGGCTTCATGGTGAGTGTCAGATCCTTGAACTGATCCTCCCATTCCAGGTCCATGTGATCGAGAACGTACGGAATCCATCCAATGCCGCTCTCGCCGATCACGATGCGCAGATTGGGATGCGCTTCGAGGACACCGCCGAAAATAATCTCCATCAAGATCTTCGCCATGCCGAGCTGGAAGCCGGAGATGAAGACGGCGAAGGCTTGGCGCTGTTGGAGGGGCGGCAAGTCGGAATAGTCCGGCGGACGGCCACCGATGGTGTGAAAGTGGACCGGCAACCGCGCTTCGGCCGCCGCCGCCCAGAGCGGCTCCCAATCCGGGTCGAACAGCGGCTTCATATCGTAGGTGACGGCCACCTCGATGCCGCGCGCCGCGCCGGATTTCGCCACTCTTTCGACTTCGGCCACGCCGGCGGCCATATCGTGATTGGGGATCGATGCCACGCCCGCGAAGCGCTCCGGGTAAGGCCGGCAGAAGTCGGCCAGCCATTCATTGTAGATCCGCGTCATCTCGACGGCAGCCTCGGGATCACCAAGACGCTGCGTCGCGCCGAGAATGCCGTACAGCACTTCGGCCTGCACCCCGTCACGGTCCTGGTCCTTGATCCGCAATTCCGGCTCGGTCAGCCGCCGGATGCCTCTTTTGCCGTCCTCATAGAGGCCGGTCTCCGCCATCCGATCCGATCGATGAATTTGCCCCGGGACATATTCGCGCCCGGCCGACCCCATGCCGTTTTGAAGGCCAAACTGCGCGCCGCCGCGGCTCACCCATATCGGTCCTTTGTCGCCATCGGTGACATAGGGCATCCGTTCCTTCATGGCGCTCGAGGCATTGGCGGTGAACAAATCCGGCGGCAGCCATATCAGATCGATGTGGCAATCAGCCGAAATCACCTCGTATTTCATCCTACGTCCTCCGCCATTTCCCTGGAGTTTGCGCGACAATTGGCCGCATTGTACCGGCGCGTCTCCGCTCTGTCGCGACGTGGGTGATTGAAGACACCGGCTTCCGGTGACTTTTCGCACCGCGCAAGGCTCGGCGTTCCGCGATCATGCGCCCAGTTCAGACGCCCAGGAAGAAGGAGCCGAAGTCATGATCCGCCAAAGCCTCAGCCTTTTGATCGCCAGCGCCGTTCTGATCCTCGCCGTGAGCCAAGACGCCGCGCCGGGTTTCGCGAAGGAATACAACAAACGCCAACATCTGGCGCCGGAGCAGCGCGCGAAAGTCGACCGCGTGATCGCCCGGTCACGCATCATGGCCAGCCAGATTGGCCAGCAAAGTCAGCTCGGCCAAGGCGGCACGAATGGCGACGTCACCAATGTCGGGTGTGGTGGATTGCAAATCGGCAACGCGTTGCCGGATCGTCGCCGGCGCGGACAATCGCAAGACAATATCGTCGTCGTGACCGGGGACGTCATCAACGTCGCCCAAGGTTGCCGTAACCAGCGCCGCTAAGTCAGTTTCCCCGCCGGTGCGTGCCGGATTGGCCGCGCCGGCGAATCAACGTCAAAGGTAGCTGAGCGGCAACGCCGTCGTGTACTTCATTTGCTCCATGGCAAATGTAGAGCTGACGTCGGCCAGCGGGACTTTCTCAATCAGCGTCTTGTAGAACGCATCGTAGGCGTCGATATCCGGCACGACGACGCGCAGCAAGTAGTCCACGTCGCCGCTCATGCGATAGGCTTCCATCACCTCCGGCATTTCAGCGACCGCTTTATCGAACGATTCCAGCCACGACTTGGTGTGTTCGTTGGTCCGGACGGATACGAAAACCGTCACGCCGGCATTGACTTTGACGCCGTCCAATAATGCGACCCGGCGGCGTATGATCCCCGCTTCCTCGAGTTTTTGGATGCGCCGCCAGCACGGCGTTTGTGACAAACCAACCTGCGAAGCAATTCGCGCCAGCGGCACGCTGGAATCACTCTGTAGAGAGGAGAGAATGTTTTTATCGATCGCGTCCATGCGCCCGGTCCCAGAATCATCTCGCGAATTGCACGAAGCGGATAGAATAATTTTCCGCTGGTCGCATAAACAACCATTGGGGGAGGGATTTGTTCCCGATCGATGTGCGCATCGTGACGCCGCTGACGGATTGTCTTGGCTTTCGGGGCAATTACATTAAGGGATTGGCGAATCGCGGTTTTTCGCTCAGAATGGCCGATGTGGCGGCGAAATACGGATTGTTTTGATGTTGCTTTCGAAATCGATCATCGTGGCAGGCACGGGCTTGCTGATGCAGGCAGGCGCCGGTTGTTTTTCCCCGACCATCGTGGCCGATGACGGCGATATAGTGACGCTTAAATACGGCCCATGGGCCACGGTCAGCGAGGTTCACTCGAAGGCCGACGCCATGTGTGGCGAATATGACAAGATCGCCGAGCTTTCGGTCGACGTCGAGGATACGTTTGAGCCGGGTTTCCGCTACGCCACCTTTGATTGTGTCGAGGACGATACGCCCATCACATAGCGCGGCAGGTCACCGGACCGGTCCAACTTTTAATCACGCACTGCCCGGGCGTCGGCAAAGGGCGACGAGCATCGGCTGATCAAGAACGTACCCTTCAGCGGTTCGACACGCCTCGAACTCTCCGCGGACCTCCGGCCTATCGATCGCGGCGCGCGGTACGCGCCCGAACGTCCGGCGCATATATGACATAGCCATGGCCTCAAAGTCCGTGTAACGAATTTGCACGGTATAGGTGTATTTGAGCGTCTCTTCGAATAGTTTCGGCGTGAGCTGATCGAGCGTCCTTTGCGCCTGCGTGCGGACCTCCGCTTCATCGTTGAACCAGTGCGTCACAGCGAAATAGCCGCCGTCCATCGCAGGCTCGGCCACGTACACAAACCCATCCGGCTTGAGCACCCGCGCGGCTTCACAAAGCGCCTTCGCCATCAAGTTCGATGGCACATGATGAAGCGAGCGAAAGAAGAGAACGCCGTCAACGCTGCGGTCCTTAGCAGGCAGCGCTTCGCCGCCCGCTTCCACGAAGCGCACATTGCGCACCGCCGGCCCGGTGCGATTGATCTCCGATTGCTCGGCATCGGGCTCGACGCCAAGCACGGTGGCGCCCCGTTCCGCCAAGCCGCGCGCGGTGTCGCCGGAGCCGCACCCGACTTCGATGAGACTGAGCCCTTGCACATCCAACAATCGGTCAACCGATTGCAGGTCCGACAAATCTCCGAGATCACGCATACAACGCGCGCCGCATATTTCTTGCCACGCTAATATTTATTCGCGATCGGCAATTCCATGGACGGAAACAGTGTGATCACGCGGCAGCCATCGTTGGTCACCACAACTTCTTCCTCGATGCGCGCGGCCGAGTAACCGTCGGTGGCCGGACAATAGGTTTCGAGCGCGAACACCATGCCTTCCTGAATTTCGATCGGGTTGTCCATCGACACCAGCCGGCTGATGATCGGGCGTTCGTGCAGGAATAGGCCCAAACCGTGGCCGAATTGCAGGCCGAAGGCTTCCATCTCGTTCGCCATGCCGATCTCTTCCGCCTTGGGCCAGCAAGCGGCGACTTGGTCGGTGCCGACGCCTGGTTTCACCATGGCGATGGAGGCATCGATCCATTCGCGCGCTTGCTTATACGCATCGTCTTGCGCGTCGGTGGCGCGGCCGACATTGAATGTGCGGTAGTAGCAAGTGCGATAGCCCATGAACGACTGGATGACGTCGAAAAACGCCTGATCGCCGGGGCGGATCAAGCGGTCGGTGAAATTGTGCGGATGCGGGTTGCAGCGTTCGCCCGAAATCGCGTTGATCGCCTCAACATCGTCGGAGCCCATTTCGTACAGACGTTTGGTGGCGTGGGCGACGATGTCGGCCTCACGCACGCCGGGCTTCAGCATTTCGAATATATCTTGGTAGACGCCGTCCACCATGGCGGCGGCTTGGTTCAGAAGCGTGATCTCGTCGATGTTCTTGATCTCACGCGCATTCAGCAGAACTTGCTGCGCGTCGCGGATTTCGAGGTCGACTTTTTCGAGTTCATACAGCATCGGCGGCTCGATGATATCGACACCCAGCGGCATGTTGTCGACGCCGTGCTCCACCAAAAGCGCCTTGATCTCTTCGGCAGCCGCGCGCATCAGGCCGGCATCGGGCGGCACCGCGCCGCGCAATCCGACCATGCCGGCGTGGCTGCAGCCGGCACCCATGGTCGGCATATACAGGCGGTGATGCGTCGCGGCAGAGCCGAAATCCCAGACATGCGGGTCGCCGTCGCCCGGCAGCAGCGCGTAGCGGCCCATCTTGTCGCGCGACCATTCGCCGATCACGGTCGAGGTCAGATAGCGGATATTGTTGCCGTCGAAACAGAGGAAGGCGCCGAGATCCGAGTCCGCCAGCGCCGCGCGGGCGCGCGCGAGCCGATAGTTGTGCAACCGCCGAAAATCGACGCGCTCCTCGAAGTCGACGCCGGAATGGCCCGGCGCGGGGATCGCCCGGTCCCAATTGAAGCGTGGATTGATGTCGTCCGGACTGATGACGTGCGGTTCGCGAAGTTCGGTATCCATGGCATCCTCCCGTGTTTTACGGAACAGCTTAGCGGATTCCGCCGGACTAAGGCACCGCGACCTGCGAACCAGTCTTTGCCGACTCGAACACGGCTTGCATGACGGCGGTGTTGCGAATGATCTCTTCAGGCCGAATTGGATAAGGCGCCACGCCGGCAATCGCGTCGGCAAACGCCTCAAGATTGTCGCGCACCGGCTGCGACGCCGGCACGTCTTGAAAGTCGATCACGTCTTCTTCGAAACATTTTTGAACGATCCATCCGCGTGGGTGCTCAACATGAGCTTTGTCGCGAATTTCGATCCACCCCTTGCTGCCATAGACGGCAAATCGGGAGATGAACGGCGTCGCCGAGAGCGCGGAAATGAAAGCGATGGCACCTGACTTGTACTTGACCATTGCACAGGCCGTATCGCCGTTCGGCATCGTCGAAGCGAGGGTCTCGGCAGATGCCAGGGCGGATTCCGGTTCGCCGAGCATGGCTGTCGCCAAATCGAAGACATGAATTCCGGTCGCCGTCATGCCACCCGCGGGGGCGTCGCCCGGACCGAGACGCCAATTGTCGGTCATGACTGAAGTTTGCCTCGACCTGAAGCAATGTGCCGAGCGCACCGGATCGCGCGGCCGCAAGCGCGTCGGCGATCGGCGGCTCCCACCGTCGTTCATGCCCGATGCCAATCACAAGGTCGTGCGCCTGGCACGCCGCAATACTCGCTTCCGCGCCCGCTTTGGTCAGCGAAAAAGGTTTCTCGCAGAAAACGTGCTTGCCGGCGTCCGCTGCGGCCGCGATTTGATGATCGTGCAAACTGTGCGGCGTCGCGAGGACAACGGCATCGACTAGGTCATCGGCCAGCACCGTCTCGAACGCATCGACGATCGGAAAATCCACCGTCGGTGCAACGGCCTCTGCCGTCGTTGCGTCCGGCTCGACACCGATGAGAAACCGCATTTTTTCGCTGCCCGCGATCGAGGCCGAGAGCTTCTTGCCCCACCATCCAAGCCCTATGATCGCCGCATTCACCATGCCCGTCTCCTGTTGCAATCAGAATAACCGGGCCGGCACGCCGCGCAATCAGCCGCCTCGCAACAACAACGCATGAACAAAATCGACTCGGTTTTGATCCGGATTTGCGCGTCGCCCGTATTACGGCTGATTGCACATACAAAAGGGAGGCGTCAAACCATGACCAAATTTGCCAAATTTCTGATACTTGCGATCGTCGCGACACCAATGATCGCGGCCTGTGGTGCGAACCAAGGAACCGCCAACAAAGCGCCGAAAAACGACATTGTCGACACCGCGATTGGGGCGGGTTCGTTCAATACGTTGGTGGCAGCCGTTGACGCTGCGGGATTGGTGGAGACGCTCAAAGGCCCGGGTCCGTACACCGTCTTCGCACCGACCGATGAAGCGTTTGCCAAGCTGCCTGGCGGCACCGTCGAAAGCCTTTTGAAGCCTGAAAACAAGGATCAGCTTGTCGCGATCCTCACCTATCATGTGGTGCCCGGCAAAACTATGTCCGCTGATATCGCCGGCAAGACTTTGCAAGTGGCATCCGTGCAAGGACAAAAGTTGGGCATCGACGCGCGCGATGGTGTCAACGTGGATAATGCCAAGGTCGTCAAAGCCGACGTAGAAGCGTCGAATGGCGTCATTCACGTCGTCGATACGGTCCTGCTACCGAATTAGAAACTTGGAGCGAATATCGAAAAGAGTTTGGGCGCCGACGAGCCGTTGGCGCCCCTCTTTTTGGACCATCCGTACACAAGACTGCACGAGGACCGGAAGGAAACGAGCGGCACGCAAAATCGAGCGTCGACTATTGCGGCTGCTCGCCGCGCGGCGCACCGCCACCTGGACCATCTTCGATTGCCGGCGGTTCGTTTCTTGACGGGGGTTGAGTTTGAGCGCCGTTCCCTCGCGATTCGTTTTGTGGAGGCGGGCTTTCTTCAGGTTCGCTGTCCGCCGGCCGAGATTCGAGGTTGTGGTGGTAAGCAGCGTACGCAAACGTTAGCCCGGCAAGCAAAAGGATGAACAGAAACATCAACCTTATCGGCTGCGGTGCGTTTCGGCTTATGACGTAAGCGACCAGGCACACCAACGCGATAACGATTGTGACCACGCCAAGCGTCGAGCCGGCGGTGTGCACCAGTGCAGATTCGAATCCAGGTGACATCATGGCTCCCCTTCACGACATCGGCGCATCCGTCCCACGATGGGCGACGACCCACCCCTCCTTCGCAACCCGCCATCGAGCCGAGCGTCCTTCGGTTTGGACAGGAACTCCATAATGTCGTCCGTGGGGGCAAATACGGCAAGCCAGGAAAGGAAAGATCGGAGGCGTCTTCGGCGGCTTTCAGAGATTTGAGGGACCAGTCCTGGCGCGCCTGCCGTCACGGTTTCCCAACATTCGCCCATGCTTCGCCCGCCGGTCCCAGATACGGTTGCCATCTGAATTGCGAATGATTATCATTCGCAATTCATCCATTGTCGAAGTGAACCTGGAGATCGTGTGCGAATGGCTTATGGGTCCGACACTTTGATGGCGGTCTTGGGCATCCTGTCCGAGGGTCAAAACTCACTCCAAGGTGTCATCGTCGCGGTCAGGCGTCTCCAAGTCGCGGGTTGGTGCCCGACAGGGGACACCATAGCTTGGGCGGTCAAGCACGGGCTTGACGCGGGCCTTTTGCGGAACCTTGAGCAAGTCTGCGAACTTGAAATCACCGCGTCTGGACGGCGGCGGTTTCAGAGCCTTTTGACTGTCCGTGTCGACGGGTCTGGCGCTCAAAATGGCCGGATCGGCTCTATGCTAAGACTTCGTTTTCTTCATCTCCTTGGCCCCTCTGAACGCGCCTTGGTGTTGGCTGACCTCGCCGCTTTTCATGACGAGGCGATCGTCCGGCTGAAATCCGAGATAGGCGAATTGCAGCACCAAAGAAAATTGGATCAGGCGTGGCTTCGTCATGAGATTGATTGGCACAAGTGGGAGGCGAATTGGATTGATAGCCTAACGCAGTCCCCGTGCGGTGGGGCGAGCCCGCTCAGGGACCTTTCCTTGGATCAAGGAGCCATGGCGTGACGGCGCGGCCGCCCGCACGGCATGCCATGGGTAGCGCGAAAATGACGCCTATGGGCAATGCTTGGGATGCCGGTCTCACGGACGGTGCCCGCTCGACACGCCGCACCAAGCTGTGGGAACTCAGGCACGCATTGCACTGCTCGATCGTCGGGACGTGCCTCAGTGTCGAAGAGTTGCGGACGATCGGCAAACGCGCCGGTCAAAAGATTGCGCCGACGCGAACCGATTATGAGATCCACGCGCTCTTTTGCGCAGCCTCCGCTAAGAAATGCGCGATCGCCAAAGCACTACAAAAAGCACTGGACGCAAAATTTGCCCGGTCCGTCCGGCGATTCCGTGACGCCACATCGGAGGACGAACTTGTTGGCCTGTGGAAAGAAGCCTGGTCCCATGGCGATGTCGCGGGTCCGTATTGGGCCATTGTGACGCATCCCGCCGTTACCGACCGTCTGGTGAGCGACGCGTTCGGCCAAATTCATATGTTATCGCATTTGTCCGGTGCGCCGCGACATGACGCGTCGAAGCGCGAGAAGGGACTGACGGCGCAGATCGAGCAGCTGCAGCAGGAAATCCGCGTGCTTCGGAAACGGATTAATGACCGTGATCGCGCCCTCGCGGATCTTCACACCGTAAAACGGGACCTCGAGTTCAGCCGAAGAGAGGTCGGGCGCCTGCGCGAAAATCTCGCGAACCACGAGTCGGATCAAATCGTACAAAGCCTACACACAACGGTTCACAAGCTGACACGAGAGTCCAACACACATGTCCGCATGATCGAAAAGCTTGAACGCGACTTATCGGCGGCCCGGGCGGCAAATGACGACCTCCGCCAAACGCAAAGCGGCGCGTCCATCAAGGCGCAGGAATTCGCCCGTCGCGCAACGCGCCCAACTGGCCCAGATGGAGCATTCGACGCCGCAACGGACCCAATTGATCAAGATTGGCAGGCCAACGAACAGATTCCGAATCTACTCGGCAAGTGCCTGCTTTATGTCGGCGGCCGTCGAAACAGCATAGCCCACTTGCGCAACCTGGTTGAGTGCCACAATGGGGCGTTTCTTCATCACGACGGCGGGCAGGAAGAGAGAAAAAGCCGACTCAACGAAGCATTGTCCCAGGCCGATATCGTGGCCTGTCCCGTGGATTGCGTGAGCCACAACGCCTGTTTGAAAGCGAAGGCGCATTGTAAATTGGCGAACAAGCCATTCGTCTTGCTTCGAACCGCAAGCCTGTCATCGCTCGCGAATAGTCTGGATGTGATCGCCGATCACGTCGCTTGACCGACCTCGCAATTGTGGTCATCGCCTGCGCGCGGTCGCCCCGCGAATGTGCCGGCACTTCATTGCTAGCTTTGTGGGATTGGTGCCCCCAGGGAGACTCGAACTCCCACGTCCTTGCGGACAACAGATTTTGAGTCTGCCGCGTCTACCAGTTCCGCCACAGGGGCTTTGACCCAGGCGCTATCCGCCCTCGTCAAACGCCGGCGATCATAGCCGTGCGCGAGCATCGGTCAACAGGCCCGAACGTCACATGGTTCAAAGGGCTGATATAGTGGCGCCACATAACAGGCGTGACACCGCGACGACTCGCTTTTGATGGGTCGAACGCCGCATTCCCACCTCCGATGCCGAGACACCATGATGCCACTCGACCCGCAATGCCAAGCCGTTCTTGATGCCGCCGCGAAAGCTCCGACGGCCTTCGATACCGACGATCCGGTCGAGGCGCGGCGCCGATATGACGCCGGCACGGCCGCTTTCGCGACACCCTCGCCGGACCTGGCGGCGGTCGCGAACGGCAGCCTGCCGGGAGCCGCGGGTCAAATACCGTATCGGTTGTATCGACCAACGACTCATGATGACGCCGCCCCGCCCCTCGTCGTGTTTTTTCACGGCGGCGGGTGGATCTTCGGCGGAATCGACAGCCATGACCATGTTTGCCGCGATCTTGCGCATCAAGCCGGCGCGATTGTGGTCTCGGTCGATTATCGACTGGCACCGGAGCACAAATTTCCGGCAGCCTTCGACGATAGCCTCGCGGCAACGCGTTGGCTGCGGGACCATGCGGACGACATCGCCGCGGACCCAAAGCGCATGGCGGTCGCGGGCGATAGCGCCGGTGGCAATTTGGCAGCCGCTGTGTGTCTTGCCATGCGGGACGCGGGCGAGTCGCCGCCGATCTTCCAATACTTAATTTACCCGGCGGTCGATCTGGGCTGCGAACACCCATCGCACACGCGGCTGGGCACAGGCTATTTGTTGACCCGGGATGGAATCGAGCACTGCGTCAACAGCTACCTCAGCACGCCAGGCGAAATTGATGATCCACGCGCGTCGCCGCTTCGGGCGGACAGCCTGGCCGGTTTGCCGCCGGCCTTGGTCCAGACCGCCGGTTTCGACCCGTTGTCGGACGAAGGGGCCGCCTATGCCGAGCGGCTGCGCGCCGAAGGCGGGACCGCGACTCACACGCGCTATGACGGCATGATTCACGGCTTTGTCCGTATGGGGGCCGTGGTCGATGTGGCCGGCGAAGCCCTGGCCGAAGGGTCGCACGCCCTGCGATCCGTATTCGCCACGGATCGCCCGCGCCGCACGGGGACTTGATTTCGGTGCGGCCGCTGCACAAATTTCGCGCAAATTCTTGCGCCGGCGGTGCGCCGCGATTGGAGACGAAAGGAACCACACGACCATGAGCACGGAAGCTGAAACCGCGCCCAAAGCCGAAACCAAACCGTTCCAGGCCGAGGTCAGCAAACTGCTCGACCTGATGATCAACTCGCTCTATTCGAACCAAGAGATATTTCTGCGCGAGCTCATTTCGAACGCATCGGACGCCTGCGACAAGCTGCGCTACGCGGCGATCACGCAGCCTGAGTTGCTCGGCGACGATCCGAAGCTTCAAGTGACGATCAAGATCGACAAGAAGAAGCGCACGATCACGGTCGCGGACAACGGCATTGGCATGAACCATGATGATCTAGTCGAGAACCTTGGCACGATTGCACGCTCCGGCACCGCGGCGTTCGTCGACCAGATGAGCGGCGACTCCGACAAAGATGTCAGCTTGATTGGCCAGTTTGGCGTGGGCTTTTACTCGGCGTTCATGGTCGCGGACAAGGTCACGGTCACGACCGCAAAAGCCGGCGAAAACACCGCATGGCGGTGGCGGTCCGAGGGCGCCGGCGAGTATACCATCGAGCCGGCCGAAAACGCGGCACGCGGCACCGCTATTGAATTACACCTTCGCCGCGGGATGAACGAGTTTCTCGAACCCACGCGGCTGCGTACCATCGTCAAGACTTACTCGGATCATATCGCCCTGCCGATCCTGCTGACCGGCGATGACGACGCGCCGGAGACGATGAACGACGCGTCCGCCCTTTGGACACGGCCAAAATCCGACATCACCAAAGAGCAGTATACGGAGTTCTATCATCACGCCGCGCACGCGTTCGACGAACCTTGGCTGACGCTTCATAATAAGGCGGAAGGGCGCATCGAATACACCAATCTCCTTTTTATACCTTCGTCAGCGCCATTCGATCTATTTCATCCCGATCGTAAGCATGGCATCAAATTATACGTCAAACGCGTATTCATCACGGACGACTGTGAGGGGTTGGTTCCACGCTGGTTGCGCTTCCTGCGCGGCGTTGTCGACAGCGAAGATCTGCCCCTCAACATCAGCCGCGAGATGCTCCAAAACAATCCGGTTCTTGCGCGCATAAAAACAGCGGTGTGCAAACGCGTGTTGAGCGAATTGGAGAAAAAATCGACCAAGGCCGCCGAGGAGTATGCCGCCTTCTGGCAAAATTTCGGCGCGGTGCTCAAAGAAGGCATCTATGAAGATACGGAATATCGCGACCGACTGCTCGGCCTGATGCGCGCCTATTCGACGCACGGCGACGATCTCGTGAGTTTGAAGGATTATGTCGGGCGCATGAAAGACGGTCAGTCCGAAATCTTTTACATGACCGGCGAAGACGTGGCGGCATTGCGCAAAAGCCCGCAGTTGGAAGGCTTTGTCTCGCGCGGGATCGAGGTTTTGTTGCTGAGCGATCCGGTCGACGATTTCTGGCTGCAATCGGTTCCAGAGTTCGAAGGCAAGCCGTTTAAGTCCGTCACTCAAGGCGGCATCGACTTATCCAAGATAGAAGGCGGTGACGAAAAGAAGGACAAGGCGGACGCGCCACCAGAAGAAGGCGTCGGCGAACTCATTCAGGCCTTCAAACTCGCACTTGAGGATGCCGTGAAGGACGTGCGGGTCTCGGACCGGCTGACCGACAGTGCGGTCTGCTTGGTCGCCGACGAAGGGGCCTTGGACATGCATCTGGAACGCCTGTTAAAGCAGCACCAGCAGCTTTCTTCGACCGCCCAAAAGATTCTTGAGATCAATCCGGCCAACGCGCTGATATCAAGCTTGGCACAGCGCGCCAAAGCGAGTCCGAGCGATCCCGCGATCGCTGACGCGGCACATTTGCTGCTCGATCAAGCACGCATTATCGAGGGCGATCCGGTCACCGATCCGGCCGCGTTTGCGCGACGAATGACGGATGCGATGGCGCGCGGCTTGACGGGCGGCTAGCATGAGCGCCTAGCTATTTGGCGAAACAAAAAAGCGCTCCCCAAACATGTTGGAGAGCGCTTTTTTTGGTAACGGTTCTTTGGACCGTGCTCACTGATCGCACGGTCCGCCGTGGAATAACGTCACTGACGAATGTCGCTCATCCCAAAATTCGCGACCGCGATTACCGGGCCGGTATTTGGCGCTTGTACGATGATGGCGCAGCCGTCATCGCCCTGAGCGCCGGCCAACTCGGCACCTTCAAGCATGATTTGCGTTTCGTCGCCGACCCACGTGCCGATCTTTCGAAA
>JANQOH010000001.1 GCA_028289725.1 Alphaproteobacteria bacterium | reverse complement strand
CGTTTGGTCCGCGGCGTGTTCGAATTCGATGCCCTGGGCGCGCATGTGCTCAAAGGCATTGCGGAGCCGGTCGATGTTTACGTGGCGCGTCGGGAACGGCTTGTGGAGAACCGCTTTGCGGCAAGCCGCGAAACCGGGCTGACACCGCTGGTTGGACGCACGAGCGAGTTGGCGCTGTTACGCGACCGCTGGCGGCAAGCCGCGGAGGGCGAGGGCCAAACCGTGCTGCTGTCGGGCGAGCCCGGCATCGGTAAGAGCCGCATTGTGCAAGTTCTGCGCGATCAATTGGCGGCGGATTGGAACACCGTCCTTATTTCCCAATGTTCGCCGTACCATACCAACACCGCGTTTTATCCCGTCGCCGAGCAAATGGCCCGTTTGGCCGGATTTGCGCGCGAGGACGATGCCGCCGCGAAGCTCGACAAGCTCGATCGGCACTTCACCGAAATGGGCATGGAGGTGGCGCGTGTGGTGCCGCTGTTCGCGGCCGCCTTATCGATCCCGACGGAGGGCCGGTACCCGCCGCTCGATATCAGCCCGCAGGAACATAAGCAGCGAACCATCGCGGCGTTGACCGAACGCGTCATCGCGACCGCGGAGCGCGCGCCGGTTCTGTTCGTGGTGGAGGATCTGCATTGGGCCGATCCGACCAGTATCGAGACGCTCAGCGAAATCATCGAAGCGACGCGCACGGCGCGCGTCATGGTGCTCGGCACTTACCGGCCGGAGTTTGAGCCGCCTTGGGAGGGCCGCGGCCACGTCACGGCTGTGAGGCTCAATCGCATGGGCCGACAACAGGCGGCCGAGATGGTCGGGGAGATCACGGGCGGCAAGCAACTGCCCGATCAGGTTCTCGATGAGATCGTCGCCAAGACCGATGGCGTGCCCCTGTTCGTCGAGGAATTGACCAAAACCATTCTGGAAGCCGGATTGATGAATGAGGCCGGTGACCGCTTCATTCTCGATGGGCCGTTGCCGCCGCTGGCGATTCCTTCAACGCTGCGCGATTCACTCATGGCGCGTCTCGATCGGATGGCGCCGGTGAAGGAAGTTGCGCAAATCGGCGCCTGCATTGGGCGAGAATTTTCGCACCGGCTACTTGCTGCGGTCTCGCGGCGCGAGCCGGCGGTCTTGCAAGACGCGCTCGACCAGTTGGCCGACAGCGAACTGATTTTTCGGCAAGGGACCGTGCCGGACGCTGTCTACACCTTCAAGCACGCGCTGGTGCGCGACGCGGCTTATGACAGCTTGTTGCGAAGCGAGCGCCAAACACTTCATTTGACGATTGCGACGAGTCTGGAAGCGGATAGCACCGGGATTGCCGATCGCGAACCGGATTTGTTAGCCTTGCACTTTTCGGAAGCGGGCATGGACGCGCGGGCATTGCCCTATTGGCGCGTGGCAGGTGAGCGGGCGGCGGCGCGATTTGCACATACCGAAGCTGCGGCACACTATACGCAGGCACTTGCAAGTTTGGTCGCATTACCGGACCGCCCGGAACGGGTGGATGAAGAAATGGGCTTGCGGCTTTCCCTGATCTCAAGCCTCCGCATTTTGGATCGGTACGACGAGGCGCTTCGGGATTTGGAGCAGGTGCAAGCCCTCGCGATCGAGCACGACCGGAGCGCCGCGCTGGCCCGTGTCCACTCTCTGCGCGGCAATATCTACTTTCCGCTTGGAAATCTGGACGGTTGCCTGGCCGAGCACGAAGCGTCTTACCGTGTCGCGCGGGACGCCGGATTTGCGGAAGAGGAGGCGCGTGCGCTGGGTGGTATTGGTGATGCACATTACATGCGCGGGACGTACCGCCAAGCCAACGCGCATTTCGATCGATGCCTCGCGGTATGCCAATCCGAGGGTTTTCCGAAAATCGAAACCGCATACTTACCGATGCGCGCAACGACAAGTATGTACGATTTCAAGGTCAGTGATGCCTTGCGCGATTGCGCGTCCGTGGTCGAGAAGGCCGCTAAATATGGACAGTTGCGCGCGGAACTTATTTCACGAAATATTAGTACCCAAATTCAGTGTGAATTGGCGCAATTCGACCAAGCGGAAGAGAGCGCGCACCGCGCCATGGACCTCATCCGCCGTATCGGCGCGCATCGGTTCGAACCCATGTTTCTCGACGTTTTCGCGCGTATCCGCGTTCATGCGGGCGACCGCGCGGGGGCACTGGAGAACCAGGAGGCAGCGTTGCGGATCGCCCGGGAAACCGGGATTGCCTTTCTGGGGCCGTGGGTTCTCGGCACCATCGCTTTGACGACACGGGATCCGGAGCGACGGCGTGAGGCGCTTGGCGAGGGCAAGGCGTTGCTGGACGCCGGCTGTGTCAGCCACAATTACTTTTGGTTCTTTCGATGCGCCATTGACGCCGCGCTCGACGACGGGGCATGGACCGACGCAGAGCATCATGCCGAGGCCCTGAAACGCTATTTCGGGGACGACATTCTGGCGTGGCCGGATTTCGTCGCAAAAAGGGGGCGGGCGCTTGCCGCGTTCGGACAAGGAGAGCGAAGCGCGGACCTCGTTGCGCAACTCAGGCATTTAAGGGACACGGCGGCGCATCACGGCATGATCGATCCACTGGAGCGCCTGGACGCCGCGCTCGCCGTCGCGACCGCTGCATGACCGGAGCCTGCCGCGGCTGGGCGCGGCCGACCTTACGCCTATGATTACAGGGCACGTCTTCATGGCCATGAGCTTGGACGGCTTTATCGCCCGTCCGGACCACGCGCTCGACTGGCTGATGAAGCAAGACACCGTGGACGAAGACCACGGCTATGACGCGTTTATGGCCTCGGTCGACGGGCTGGTGATGGGGCGCGGTTCATTCGAAACCGTCCGCGGTTTTGACGCCTGGCCGTATCAAAAGCCGGTGATCGTGATGAGCCGATCGCTTTCGGAGGTGGACATCCCGCAGGCGCTTCAATCCAAGGTGCGTTTGTCACGGCAAGATCCTGATGCGTTGATGCAGGCGTTATCGGAGGCGGGTTGGCGGCGCGTCTATGTCGATGGGGGTCAAGTGGTGCAATCGTTTCTGCGCGCCGGCTTGATTGCGGATCTGACCATAACCACTGTGCCGATCCTAATCGGTGACGGCATCCGCTTATTCGGTACGCTCGACCGCGACATCGATCTCAACCACCTTGAAACGCAGACGTTTCCGTCCGGCCTCGTCACTTCGCGCTACAAAGTCGCGGACGCGGCTGAGGACGGGGTCAGTTGATCAGGCCGTAGAACTTGCCGGCGTTTTCGCAGGTGATTTTGTGGCGGATGTCGGCGGGAAGGTGGGCGAATTGT
>JANQOH010000459.1 GCA_028289725.1 Alphaproteobacteria bacterium | reverse complement strand
AGCTCACTCACCGAGGCGAGCGTGACCGGGGCGCTGCCAGGTTCGGTTTGCGGTGGCGTCTTTGGGTCGGTAGCACCGCCGATCCCGACCCACGAGAGGACATGCCCGCCAATATCGTTGCCCGTTTCATGGGCGATTCCGGCGTTTACGGCGTTTCCGGCCGCCGCGGCCATTGCGCCCACCGGGCCGCCGGCAAACAGGGCGCCGCCCATGATTCTGGGGCCAGCCGCAATTTGATCGCCGGTCAGGGATCGGTACAACGATCCGACGAGCGGAATATGGTGTAACGGGTTAATCAGATCGACCAAATCGTCGAAGGTAAACCCGTCCTCGCCCCAGAAAGGCGGGAGGTCGGCATCCGCGTTGGGGCGCGTGCCGGCGAGGCGAGCGTGTATGTCACGGCCGACCGACGGTGCGTGGCTTCCGCGCGCCGCCTGGGCTTGTTGGGTTTCGGGCGCTATCGCGCTGGGAGATGAAAGTTCCATGGCAATTTGTCCACCGCCATGAATGCAAGCCGTGGGCCAACTGGAACAATCCGGGGAACGGTGAGATTTACCGGGATTCTTGTCGCGCGGGCCGGGCAATGCGGCAGATATTGCCGGGACCCTGACGTCTCCTAGATCAAATGTCCGCCGCGCGCCGCTTTGGTCGCCAAGTAGCGCTCATTGTGGCCGTTGGAGGGGAAGCTGTGCGGCACCCGCTCCACAACGTCGATGCCACTGCGCTGCAGAGCCGCGATTTTTTCCGGATTGTTGGTCAACAGCCGCACTTTTCGAAAGCCGAGCTGGCCCAACATCTCTGCGGCGACGAGATAATGCCGTTCATCGGCATCGAATCCCAGTTGTTCGTTGGCCTCGAAGGTGTCGAGGCCTTGATCCTGCAAGGCGTAGGCGCGGAGCTTATTGACTAAGCCGATGCCCCGCCCCTCCTGCGCCAGATACAAGATGACGCCAGCACCGCCGGCGGCAATTTGGCGAACCGCGCCGCGCAGTTGATCGCCGCAGTCGCACCGTAGGCTGCCGATTAGATCGCCGGTAAAACACTGCGAATGCAGGCGCACAAGCGTCGGCGCGTCTTGATCGGGCTCGCCAATGACAATTGCCAAATGTTCCGTGCCCCCATCGCTGGGCCGAAACGCAACGATCGTGGTGTCCTCGGCGTCCGCCAGCGGCACATGCGCAGCGCTCACGCGATTCAGAGTGGTCGCCGCCATATCACGGTGACGGGCAATATCGCTCAATTGGACGCATACCAAGTCCCGCCCGTGCGACCAGTCGGCAATGTCCTCAATGGCTGTTTCATCGAGCGTCTTGGTCAAGACCGCCGGCAGCAGACTGCCCAACTTCGCGAGGGTGACCGCCGCCGCGTCGCGCGCATGAGGTACTGCCGGCATTAAGTCCTTGGCCTCAGACTCAAGATCCGCCGGGGGCGCGGTTGGATCCGATAGGTTGTGAATCAGTGCGGGATCGAGCGGCGCCGGCAAAGGCAGCGCGACCACGGGCGCGCTGCCCGCGGTATGTCCCAGGGCGCTTGCGCGTTGAGCGGTCACGACCAAGACCACCGGGCCGCCGTCGAGGGATGCGAGTGCATCGAGCCGTTTCCGATTGGCGTATTCCGTCGATAGCACCAGCGACGCGCCACCAGACCCGTCCCTCAGGACAACGATGCCGCCGCGCCGCAAATCGCCGATGGCGCGATCCACCGCGAAAACCGGGGCCGGCGTTTCGGCATCAAT
>JANQOH010000423.1 GCA_028289725.1 Alphaproteobacteria bacterium | reverse complement strand
GCCCAGGCACTCCTGGACCCCGGCTCCCTGGCCGGGGTGACGGGACGACGGGCTCGGTCGGCCGCGTCCTTAACGCGCGTGCCGCCCTCCGTTCATGCGGATTACCGTGTTGGTGATCGCGCCCTCGTCCTCGTAGAGTAAAAAGCGGATCAGCCGCGCGACCTCGACGGCGCGCAGATACCGCCGCGCCGGATCTTTGTTCGCGCGCGCCCGCAACGCCGCCACATCGTGCCGGCGCTGGGTCATGCCGCTGTCCCAAATGATGTGCGGCGCCACCGCGACCAACTGCTGGTCCGGCGCAAGCGCCCGCGTCTCGACATAACGATGCAGTCCCGCCTTCGCGACCGCGTAGGTCGTGTCATACGAGCCCTTGAACGCCGACTCCGACCCCACGACGCAAATCCGCGCTTGCGGCTTCGCCTCCAACACCGCCTCGCAAATCCGCACCGCCGAAATCAGATTGACCGCCAGGCTTTCGCACACTTCCGCCGGCGTCTGATCCACGATTGTCTTCTGGTGCAGCACGCCCGCGCACAGCAAGAACCGGTCGCCATCCACGGCGACTGCCTGCGCGCCCAGCGTCCCCAAGTCATTCCCGAGCCGAACGACGCGCTCGCCGGCGGGCAGCAGCTCTCGCAGCGCCGCGACGATCCGCGACCCCGCTCCCGTCACATGAAGGG
Organism: Alphaproteobacteria bacterium; assembly: GCA_028289725.1. GTDB lineage: Bacteria > Pseudomonadota > Alphaproteobacteria > UBA7887 > UBA7887 > JAKZSU01. Next base: position 8,474 of record JANQOH010000423.1, on the reverse strand, counting down.
CAGACACTAGGCCGCGATCAGCCGCTTGATCTCACGTTCGGCCAGCAGGATCGCGTCGATTTTTCCCGCACGCACCCGCAGGCTCCGTTCGCCGGTGCGCACGATGTCGACCAACCGCGCATCCGCACCGCTCCTCGGCATCGCCCGGATCGACAATTTGTGACCGACGATCTCATAGTCGTCACGCACCGCCGGATAGAACCGCGCCATCGACTCCACCATGCAGTCAGCCCGATGCGCGATCTCTTCCGCCGTCACACTGTCGAGCATCGCAGCAGCAGCCTCGCGGCTTCCGCACGCTTTCGAAAACGGTGTCCAGCGCGCGGACGTCAGGCTGCACAAGCCCTGCTCCTCGTGCCACGGATAGAGCGACGGGAACGGCCCATCCATGATCGTCACCGCGCGATCGATCGGCCCTCGCAGAAGCACCATCAAGCACGGCTCATAGCGATCGACATCGCGCCCGTCGCGCGCACAAAACGTACAGTCAATCGTCCAGTCCCAGGCCGCGCCATCGTCTTCGCCCGGCGCCACGCCAAATTGCACCTGGCCGTCGAGCACATCCGAAAAATGCGCCCGTGCCCGCTCGATCACAATATGCCGCTCGCCCGTCAGCACCGCGCCCTCGACATGGTCGAGCCCAAACTCGGCTGGCCGCTCAATGCCGACGAACGACACCTCCCCCGCCAGCACCTGACAATAGGTGCCGAAATCGACCAGGCTATCCTCGGCCGCGACGGCATAGATGTTCACCGGCACGCCGCGCGTCAGGTCGCCATAGCGCGCCATGAACCCGTCATGATGCTCCTGGCACAGCGCCCGGGTCAGCCGCGAGCGCGGATAATGAAACCCCGCATGAAGCCGCGCCGGATTTGCCCCACTCGCCCCGGCAAACAATTCGCCCGCTATCTCATGCAGGGCGACATCATGCCCCTCAGCCAGCAGCGCGCCGGCGATATGACACCCATACCACCCGCCGCCGAGCACCCGAATACTCATGGCTCAAGTTGAGGTCGGAGAACGTTCCACATTGCTCCCGATGCCATCTCTTCGGTTGTCCATTGGCAATACGCGAGGTCTGCGAGCCATTGGTGACGTACCTTGTCCGGCGGCCAATACGGGTCATAGACATCTGCGACACTTCGCGACGCCACGGGCCTTGCGATGCCGGGGCCGAGGACGATGGCGGGGACGCCAGCGAGGACGGCATCGACCGCCGCGTTGCTCGAGTAGGTCACCAGGACGAAGCAGCGCTTGAGCTCGTCCGCCAGAAGTATTGGCGGGCGTGAGAACTCGGTGCCATCGATCGGCACCGCGTCGCGCCACGACGGTTTCGGGCGGTAGATCACTGGCCGGTTCGTGTACGCTTTGATCTCCGCGATCACGCGCCGCGCGTAGCCGGTGCAGTCGCCGAGCCCATGAAAATCACAATGTTTTTGGCTCGCGCCGGCGAACAGCAAGCAATCGCCGATCCGGCGCGGCGACGGTGAAAGTCCGTGCGCCTTCGCCCGGTCGTCCGGTCGCGGGACCCGCTGAAACGGTTCGAGTGGTATGAAACCGTCGGCCGAGACGCGCCACAGGGCGACGCCATCCGGCCGCCGCCGTGTATGCCCCTTATCGAAAAACAGCGTGCCCTTGCCCGCCGCGCGATAGTCATCAAGCAAACGCCGCGCGACGCCCTTGACGCCAAACACACACCCGACATCACCAACCGGCCCGCGATAGTTTTCGGCCGCGCGAATCTCGAACAGATCGCCGCCCGCCCGCACCGCCTTCCCAAGTGCCACCGCGATCGCGTCCTCACGCGGCTTCCCTGCAGACCAAAAGACGACCCTCACACGAGGCCCTCGCCGGCCAAATAATCCCAGCACGCGCCGGACGCCAATTCGGCGACCGACCATTGGCAATAGGCGAGGTCTGCCAAAAACTGATCCCGCCCATCCGGTAGCGGCGGATCATCGATAGTGTCCAAGCTCGGCATCGAGAGCAGCGACGCCGCGCCGTCGTCGCAATACACGGGAATGCCCGCCGCCAGCGCGTCGACCGCGGCGTTCGAATGATGCGTCACCAACGCCCAGCAATTGTGCAAGTGCCCCCGGATATCGGTGCCGCCGCGCAAAAACACCGTGCCACTGATCGGCCGCGCGCCGTCCCACGAGGGTTTGGGGCGGTAAAAAATCGGCCGGTCCGTGTGGCGCATAAGTGCAGCCACCGCATGCCGCTCCCACGCTTCCGGCGCGAAGCCATGGAGCGCCGCCGACCGGTCGCTCATTCCCGCGACGATGATGCGATCGCCGCGCTCTCGCCACGGCTTCAGGCGAACGCCAACCCGCCGCAACCGGTCATCCGGATGTCCCGCTCGCAAGTATGCGGTCGGATGTAGCGCATTGACCGACACTTTGTGGTAGCCGCCGAACCGATCCCGAGCCGGCTTACGATTCCAATATCCCAGGTCAACGTAGACAGCCGTCGCGCGCGTCCGATACGTCTCGAACACACCGCCCAAGCCAAGCCGCAAGCCATAAAAGATCGCGACATCGGCCTCAACTGCACCCGAAAACCGCGTTCCGTCGCGCACCAATGTCGCGACACCGCATCGCTTGAGACCACGCACCCAGGCTTCGCAAATCCGCCGCGCCCGCGTTTTCCCGTCATCGCAATAGATCGCGACGGTCGGCCCCCGCGTCCCCTTAGACAGTCTGCAACGCCATGTATTTGACCAGCGCCCAGCGCGCCTCAGCGGCCAGGCCCGTTGCCGCGGTGAGGCCGGCGCACTCGGACCAGGGCAGCCACGCGACACGGTCGACCGCCACCAAATCCACCGCGTCCGCGCGGACGAAGAAGCAATTGATGCCGCTGCTCTCGACCGTCACGAAGCGATAGCCGAGCGGCTCCCACAACCGCCGCCACGCCGCCACCGACGCGCCGAAATAGATGTGCTTCAAGCCACGCGGCCGGTCGAACGGATAGCCGTACGCCACCGTCACCGGCCGGTCGCCGAACGCCGCGTTATATTCGCAGACGGCGATTTTGGGTCGGAAGCCCACGTCCGTCATCGACTTCGCCACATGCCAGTCGATCGAATCGATATCGATCGAAAACACGTCGGGGTCCGGCATCGCCTCGGCGAACGCGATCGCCGATTTGCGCTCAGCCGGCATGGCGAGGATCTGCACATTGTGCAGCCCCTCGACCGCGCAAAAGTCTCGAAACGCTTTCAGCCGCTTCACCTTGCGGTCGATCGCCAAACCGAACCAACCCTGCTTCGCGAGCCACGTACAATTGTTGCGCTTGCCGGATCCGCAGCCGATCTCCAGATAGCGCCGTTCGCAGTCGTGCAAAGCCCCGATCAGATACTCGAGGATTCCGTCCTCGCCGTTTTGGCTATGGACCCGCTTCTCGATCGCGGTGAGCGCAACACGGTTTTGATCGCCCATCCGCTCTCGATCTCGCTCAAGGAATATTGCGACCAGGCGAGCCGCGTGAACGCCAGCAGCCGATCCGGATAGGCCGGGCGCTCGAGACCCTCGAGCCCCTGCTCCGCCGCACAATGCGTCACGATATTCGGCCCACAGAAGAAGACCGGGACTCCGGCGAGCAGCGCTTCGGTCGCCACATTGCTGGTCCACACCACAACTGCCCAGCAGTCCTTTAGGTGCCTGGCTAACGGCTCTCTGAAATCCAAAATTCGGTCATAGCCCGCGCTCGGCAGGCGCCGCCGCCGCTTCGGGTGCGGCCGGAACCACACGGGACGATCGGTGCGCGCGCGGATCTCAGTCAACACTCGATCCGGCCAGTCGTCCGGCATCGCCATTGCGTTGTAGCCGAAGCCACGCTGACCACAGACCAGGATGTGCGCCCCAGTCTTTCGCCAGGGCGCAATTGGAATTTTCCAATGCTCCCAGCGTTCCGAACCGTCGATCGGATGCACCCCGCACCCGTTATGCCCATTGAGGCCAAGCGCGAAATAGCGCTCGCCGCCGATTTCACGAATATAGGCTTCCTCGGCGACGACATGCCGGCCGACCGCGCTGCCGACCGCCTCGTTATTGCCGTAAGCGTTCCAGCTCACCAGCACGTCGCTGGGGCTGACCGCATCCGGCATCGCGCGGCGCACTGTGTATCCCGCCTTCGCGAAACCTCGCTCTATCGCCTCGTGGCGACCGTCCGCGAAGCGATCAGGCAGCCGGCTCCAGCAGATCGGCGAGGTCGGCGGCGGGGAAACAGTCAATCGCGCTCCCCCTCGTGGCATTGATCACTTCGACCCCGCGCGCCTTTAGCGGGTCTACGAGTGACGCGAAATGCGGCAGCATCGCCTCACGATAGGTATTCGCGCGCGTTGGCACCGGATGGTCGCCGAACCAATGGCTCGCGCCGTCCGCCGCCATCTTCATGTCGTAGCCGAGCAGCACGATCCGCTTGCACCCCAAATGCACCGCCAGATTGATGCACTGATAGCCGCTGTTGCGCCCGGTGCGCAGCCCGTCAGGTTCCTCGCACAGCCCGCCGGGACTGCCGTGCCGGTCGTCATTGCGCAGGATCTTGATCGGTTCCGGCAAATCCGGCTCCGCCGCCAAAGGCGCGAGCCGCACCTTGGTCCCGGCAACGTCTCGAAACTCCGGATCGTTCGCATGCCACCGATACCATTTGGTATCGCAGAAATAGAGAATCCCGGCGAACGGACACAGCCGGTACGCATCGTTGATCGCAATCACCCTCCGCCCTTCGAGCACGCCGCACTCAACGTCGCGCAAGCTCGGCCCGCCCGCGACAATGAAACACGTCTCGCCGCGCCACAAAGGCGGCACATGCCAATAATCCGTCACTGATTTTAAGGAGTCTTAGCCGCCGTCAGGCCGCCTGCGTTGCGACCTCGAAGGTCTGCATACCGTGCCGCGTCAGGCCATCGTCCTCAAGCTTGAGTTCAGATTCCGTAAAGCGGATCCACGCAAGCTCATGCCCTGCCACGCTCAGCCCCACCCGATGCAGCGCCGCCGAAACCGCCGCCATTATATCCTTGGCTTCGGTCGCCCCCCGCGCCCGCGACCACGTATGCACACCGAATTCCTGCAGCATCCCGCTCTTGGTCTTGTCATCGAACGGCGCGGCCTCGGTTTCCCCAATCACCACATACGGAAACACGACATCCGCCGGCACATGGTCATACACCCGCGCGCCCACAAACGCGCTCACCCCCACATCCGCCACCAAAGCCCCATACACGGCCGCCTGCACCCCCGATTGCGCGTCAGCTGTCATTTGAAATTCCCACCAAAAGTCGCTGCGATGCTTCTCGCGCACTCAAATCGATGGCGAGCACCGCGTCATCTGTTGAAGCACTTCGCCGAGAGAAAAATGCGTTCGAGAAATTGTTACGGAGAATTAAGTTGCCATTGCAACCATATGCCTCGATTGCCCCATTCGGCCTGCTTTTCATTCACTCCGAACGCCGCAAACTTTAAAACAGTATACCCAAACTCAATGTCTGCCTCGACATGCTCGCGTCTCATGACGACCGAACCTTGCCGTAATGCTTCACACGGGACGAAGTGTTCATCGTTGGCGCAAACCGCCACTGGGATACCATCGCTATCAACCGAGAATTGCAGGCACCTTATCTGTCCTGTTCCGATGTCGTTTTGCAACGCTTGTCGCGCGCGCGGTCCCCACGGGATAAGATCTGCTCGCGGTGCAGAAATCCCCCACAACCGAACAACCTCTCCACTGACAACAAGAGTTTTTCCATCAACCGCGCGCGCGGTCCCAGCGAACGATCTCCGAGTTTCAAACCCAAGATCCGCCAACTCACGTTTCAGGAAATTAATGTTTCGATCGGCAGAAAACGCACTTTTGTCATCGCAAATTTCCGCCGGCTGTGGCTTCTCACCTCTGGCGAGGCCAGTCATCGCCAGAAGAGCTGCGTTTTCGGCCTCCCGCAGCTTTGCAAAAGTGTAAACGAAACTTAGCTTATCAATTATAGGACCGGTAAAACGAGTATCGTCGGGATCCATCGTTAGAAAACCGACGCCCACGCCAATGATTGGGAGAAATCCTTTCTCGTTCGCGCATGCCACCACATATTGACCGTTGGGTTCTCGGCCGACCTCAACACACTCTAAGCTTCCGACAGCCGTTTCCATTTCTAACAGGTACCGCGCCCATGGGCCGTCGGGCCAATCATCCATATCGGGCGCGTTAAGTCCCCAAAACCGGACAATCTCGCCTCCGAAAGAAAGTGTGGCGCCGCTGACGATGCTAAAATCACCATAAAAATACCGGCTCTCCTGAAGACCATACTCACGAGCCGCGTCTTTCAGGAGTGTGACTTCCGCCGTATCACAGTTTCCAACACAGGCCGCGGGGACAAAATCGTCAGGCAGATCTTCCACTGTTGGTGTCGGCTGGTCCGAAGCAGCAGCTGACGGCACATTTGCGACCACCACAGCGGCAACCAACATTAAAGCAAGCCCAAGTATTCGCGACCTCATCTCCGGTCTCTCCAGAAATCTACTAAGTTCAACTGACGCTGGGATGCTAAACGGAGCCATGAGCAATGTCACGATTTAGGCGCATTGAACAAATTTTCTTCTACTTTTACGAGTAGATCGTACTCATACCCCCACCCCCTCCTCTGCCAAGATCGTCAGCCAGCGATCCCGTTCGCCGTCGTTTGTCACGGCGCGCATGTTGAACACCCTCGTGCCGAGCCGCAGCCTGTGCGCGGGCGTCACATCGGCGCGATACCTCATCCGGATGCGGTGGCTGACGCGGTCTTCGAGGCGCATCGCGCGAAGGCGTTCGTCGCCCGAGAGCGGGGTGATCTCGGCCCACACGGTGGCGACTTCGGTTGGGTTGGCCCAGGGGTCGGTCAGGCCGCCGGCGCCGTCGGGCGCGGCGTTCTCGGCTTCGATGGTCACGCGGTGGCGCAGCGCACCGACTCGTGCGTGGCTCAATTGAGCGCCCTCACTCGCGCCACCCGGAACGGGCCGAGCAGGGCGCGCGCGGCGATCGGCATTTGTTTTTGCGCGCTGGCATCGTCCGCCATTTCGTCGCCGCGATATTCGTAAAGCTGCGCGATATGCGCGAGGATCGCCTGGCGGATCGGTTCGGGCACGTCGGCCATGCCCGCGCCATAGCCCGCGGTATAGGTGATCTCGATCGCGTTCGCCGCGCGGTCGGCGCCCGCCGGCCACATCGCCCCGTTGCGCAACGCCACCCTGCCGGGTTCCCGCGCCGTATCGACAAGGTAATTGCTCGCCGCGAAGGTGGTCGCGGTATCCGCGTCGTCATAGGTCACGATCGAGGTGACACCGATCAATGGCGGCATCGGCAGTTCGATCGCGCGTTCGAGCGGCCCGAGCCTGACGCCAATCCGAAAGCTGGGCTCGAACCGGCCCGCCGGCGCGGCATCCAGGCTGAGCCGCAAAGTCCGCGTGATCAGCGCGCGTCCGGTATAGGCTTCCACCGTCTCCGTCGCCGCGCGCACCAGACCCATGACCAGCGCCTCGTCGGCGGCGTCGCCGTCGTTCAGCCGCAGATGATCCTTGACCATGGCGAGCGAGACCGGCAAGTCGGTCGGCGGTGTCACGAGTGTCAGGCTCATCTTTGTTCGCACCGCAGGGTTAGGGAACGTTCCGCCGTCCGGCCGGCGCCGGTGGTAATCCGATTGGTCAATTGATAAAGCGCGCCGAGTTGACAGCCGGCGACGAATACGGTCGCGGTGCTCACCGTATTGGTCGCGCCGCTCAGCACGGGCTGCGACGGGCTGCCCGTCGACGCGCTCACCGCCCAGCTCGAGGTCGAAATCGTGTCCTCGGGCGAGCCGGTTTCGGCAAGCCACGTCGCCCAATTCATCGTGTAATCAAGCGTCTCGTCCGGATCGATCAACAGCGTCGCCATCAGGGGTACAAATCATCCTTGGTCATGATGATGTGGGTCCGCGCGCCGACCGCCTTAACATAGCATCGGATGCCCGCAAGTTCGGTGACCAGCCACTGGCTGCGCTCTTCCGGCGCACCGGCGCCGGGTTTCGCCGCGCCCATGGGCATGCAGATACCGTTGCGCTTGAACATTTTTGAGTCACCGGATTCCGGAACGGTCACGATCACCGCGCCATCGGTGCCCGTTCGCCACGCACCGTCATGGGTGATGTCAAACCCAGGCAGCGGTGACGCGGGCAGCCTGAGACTGGTCACGCCGCCGACCGCTTGGTGAGTTTCGGAGACTCGGTCGCAGTCGTTTCCGCCGCCTCGTGCTTCACCGTATTGAGATAATAGTCCGCGCTCAGCGTGCGTCCGGCGCTGGTCGAAATCTCGTTAGTGAGCACATGCTGCCAGCGCGCGATGCCGCCCGAAATCGTCACATGGCTCACAGTCTCGGTGTGCCGGCCGGTGACGGTCAAATGGCCGACTGGGTCCGCCCGCCAGACGTTTTTGGCAATCGTCTCGCCGTCAATCAGTGACTCCGACCAATCG
>JANQOH010000399.1 GCA_028289725.1 Alphaproteobacteria bacterium | reverse complement strand
CCCCATAGGGTTCGGACGATGCCGCCGTGCGGCCGATAGTCTAGGGTGGCCCACACGCGAGGGCAACTGGACGCGCCTGACAACGCCGTGAAGCTTTTGTTGCGGCGCGCCGGCGCATGGTCAAGACCGATCCGGTCACGAAGGATTTCAGACCCTCCGTTATTGGTTTTGAATGCACCGCGCTGGAACCTGGCAAGGGTGCGGCATCACCACTAGAATGCCGCCGCAAAAGCCGGACGGGCGGGGAGCGAACGTATCAATGACTGGTGTGACGAGACGGACTTTTGTGGCCGGCGCGGCGGCGGCGGGCGCAGGCATACTGACAAGTGCATGTGACGGGGGACCAGCGGGCCCCATATCCAGCGATGATATTGCGCGCGTGCCGGAGGGCGAGGGTCGCGCCGCGGTATCGGGCGGTCAGATTTGGTACAAAGTCGTCGGGTCGGGGCCTGGCGTGCCGCTCCTAGTGATCCACGGCGGTCCCGGTTTCAGTCACGATTACCTTTTGCCGATCGAGGAACTTGGTCGGGACCGGCCAGTCATTTTCTACGACCAATTGGACTGCGGTAATTCGGATCGCCCCGGCGATCCCGGCAACTGGCGCGTACAGCGCTTCGTCAGCGAAATCGAGAACCTTCGACGTGACTTAGGGATATCGAAGTTTCACATTCTCGGCCACTCGTGGGGCGGCGCCCTTGCCGCCGAATATGCAGCCGGATCGCCAAGCCGAATCCTGGGCTGCATTCTCGCAAGCCCATTGATCAACACGCCACGCTGGATGGAGGACAATCTGCGTTGGCGCAAATTGCTGCCGGAAGATGTGCAGGCAACCCTCACGCGCCATGAACAAGCCGGAACCGTGCGCAGCAGCGAGTATCAAGACGCCGTCCAAGTGTTTTACGAGCGCCATCTGTGCCGCACCGTCCCATGGCCGCAGCCACTCATGGCATCGCTCGATAAAGGCAATTTTGACTTGTACGTCACCATGTGGGGGGAGACCGAATTCCTCGCCACCGGAACGCTTCGCACCTATGACGGCACCCAGAATCTGCCACGAATCCAAGCGCCAACGCTGTTCACCTGCGGCGAGTTTGATGAAGCGCCGCCGGCCACTATGTATCGGTACAGCCAGCTCGTGAACAATGCCGAGTTGCGCGTCTTCACGGACGCATCCCACACGCCACATCTGGAACAAACCGCGGCGTTCAATCAGGCAATCGCGGTGTTCCTGAACAGTATCGGATAGCCAGAACGCGCAACTGTTTCGTTCATCTCACCGCTTGCACTAGACGCTCACGCACAAAGCCGCCGCCGAGCGACAAGCCACGCGGGTCGATCCCGTGGCCGACGCCCTGGCACACGTGCCATTCGACGGCAAGCTCGGCCGCGCCGAGGGCGCCGACGGCAGCATGCATCGCGTCGACCGGCACTAAATCGTCGGCATCGCCGTGAACCAGCATGATCGGCGGCCGTGCGGTCAGTTCCTCGGCAAGGGTTTCCGCCCCGATCAGCGCGCCGGAATAGCCCAGCACGCCCGCAACCGGGCGTGCGCGGCGCAGGGCAACAAAAAGCGACATCATGGTGCCTTGGCTGAATCCGACGAGCGCCAAACGCGATTCGTCGAGGCCATATTCCGCTAACTGTTGGTCGATGAACGCATTGATCGCCGGCGCCGCATCACGCACGCCCCGGAGCATGGTCTCGGGTTGACGATCCTGCAGCGAAAACCACTGATAGCCCATCGGCGCCATATCGCAGGGTTGCGGCGCGTTTGGCGCGACAAAGGCCGTATGAGCTATGTCTTTCGCCCAATGATCCGCCAGGCCGATCAGATCCTGGCCGTCCGCGCCCAGCCCGTGCAGCATGACGACTAGCGAGTCAGCCGCACCGCCTGCGTGCGGCGCGCGTGCTGGTCCGGAGAGGGATTGTTGCATAGAAGTCAACCGTGGTCGGTAATCATGGCGCAGGGCCTTGATGACGGCTCGCGAGCGTGGTCGCGTGGCAATGTGATATGCATATCACATATGTGACTTGATCCGACATTCGCTGCCGAAACCACATTGCCCACTTCCCAGCCTCTCGTCACCCGTTTTGCGCCGAGCCCAACGGGGTATATGCATCTCGGCCATGCCTACGCGGCTTTGTTCGCGTGGGACGCGGCGCGCCGAAGCGGCGGGCGATTCCTGATCCGCATCGAGGATATCGACCGCGGACGATGCCGGCCCGGATTCGAGGAAGCGATTTTCGAAGATTTGCGCTGGCTGGGGCTCGACTGGGATGGTACGGCCCGGCGTCAGTCCGAGCATTTGGACGACTACGCCGCTGCCCTGACCCGGCTGGACGAACTGGGCGTTATCTATCCCTGTTTCTGTACCCGCAGCGAAATTCGTTTGGAGATCAAACACGCGAATGAAGCCCCGCACGGTCCTGACGGGCCGGTCTATCCTGGCACCTGCCGGGCGCTTTCGTACGAAGAGCGCAAGCAAGAAATTTTGGTCGGCCGGCCGCACGCCTGGCGCTTGGACGTCCAAAAAGCGCTCAATATGACTGGGCCGCTATCCTGGACCGATCGTGGCGCCGGGGAGCAGACGGCCGATCCATCGGCCGCGGGCGATATTATTGTCGCGCGCAAAGATGTGCCGACCAGCTACCATTTATCGGTGACGATCGACGACTATCTGCAGGGCGTCACGCTGGTAACGCGCGGGGACGACTTGTTTCATGCCAGCGGCATCCATCGATTGCTGCAAGCCTTGCTGGAGCTAGAACCGCCACAGTGGCACCACCATCCGCTGATTACCGATTCGAATGGCGTGCGCCTGGCCAAGCGCAACCGCGCGATGACGCTCCGCTCATTGCGCCGGGCCGGCAAGACTCCGGCGGAAGTGCGGGCTATGGTAGGATATGAAACATGACAAGGACGCCGTGGCGAATGACCCGGCGCCGGATGCAGGGATTGGAAAATGAGCGACGTGATCCTGTACGGCAATCCGTTGAGCACCTACACACGCACGGCGCGTATCGCCTTTGAGGAAAAGGGTGTTCCCTACGATCTTGAGCCGGTTGACCACCAGGCGCCGGAGTACCGCAAGATTCACCCCTTCGGCAAGATCCCGGCTCTCCGGCACGGATCCCTGCTGCTCTACGAGACCCTCGCTATCGCCAAATATGTCGACGCAACCTTTGATGGCCCGCCTTTGCAGCCGTCGGCCACCGTGCCGCGTGCGATCATGAACCAATGGATCAGTTCGATCGTCCACTACTATTACGGCTCGATGATCCGGAAATTGGTTTTCGAGCGTTTCGTTGCCCCGATGCAGGGCCGCGCGCCCAATGAAGCCCTGGTTGCCGAAGGCCTGCCCGAAATCAGACATCAGACCGGGGTTCTTGAAGAAACGTTGAGCAAGAGCCCCTATTTGGCAGGCGGTGACGCCACGATCGCGGATATGTTTCTGTATCCGGTCCTGTTCTACGTGAACTTTTCACCAGAAGGCCAAGAGTTGATCGCCGAAGCCCCGGGCGTTTCCGCCTGGCTGGACCGAATGGGCGAACGGGACGCCGTACAGGCCACCATTCCGCCGATCGACAAGATGCAGGAAGAAACGCCAGCGCGACGCGCCGCCACTGGTTGAGAACCGGCGACGCCGGTTCAAATCTTCTGGAACACCAGGACTGTTCGCACCCCGATCTGCGCGCGCAGTTTGGCGGCCACCAGTTCGGCCTTTTCCTGCGCCAATTCATCCACTTGAACGTCGACCTGCAGTTCGCCATCCGGCGTTAGAACCCCGTGCCAGCGCGCGGGCACCATGCTGCGTTGGGCAAACGTGCCGATCAGACGCGGCAAGGTTCCCGGTTCCGGTAGGGCGGTGATCGAGAAACAGGCGCTGCCCACGCAGGCGCGCGCGTTTACGGCTTCTTGGCTATGTGGGGGCGGTGTTCGGTCAGGCGATAACATGGCAAACGGACTCCTCAGATTCGACGCGGTGCGTACGGGCAATAACAACCCGGCCCCATACAGGGACCGGGCGGCTAATTCGCCGCACGACCGTAAGTCGCTCTGAGTTCCGTTCGCTCATGACGGGGGAAATATAGACGGCGCGCCGAAAGCGTCAAGCCGCAGCCAAGGAACCTTCGATAAGCTCCAGCATATCCGCCATAATCGCCGTGAGATCATAATCTTTTGGCGAGTACACGCGCGCTACCCCGGAGGCGCGCAGAGCCTCGGCATCCGCCGGCGGGATAATGCCGCCGACAACCACGGGCACATCGTCGATCCCGGACGCCGCCATGAGCCGAATGATCTCGGCAACAAGGTCGTTGTGCCCGCCGGAGAGGATGGACAGCCCGACAAGGGAAACATCCTCCTGCAGCGCGGTTTCGACGATTTGAGCCGGACTGCGCCGAATACCCTCGTAAATGACTTCGAAACCGCAGTCACGGGCCCGCATGGCAATCTGTTCCGCGCCGTTGGAATGGCCGTCCAATCCCGGTTTGCCAAGCAAGAGCT
>JANQOH010000393.1 GCA_028289725.1 Alphaproteobacteria bacterium | reverse complement strand
CTTCCGGCGCTCTATTGCCGTCCGGGTTCAGATAATTCGCGCTTGGCTGGCCTGGTTTACCGCCATAGAGACCATAAGGCCGCACCGAATGGCGGTCTGAGCGAACTTGGAGCACCGCTTCCTTCTCCAGAAACCGGTAATCACGGCGATAAGGCGCGCCGCCGCGATATTTGCCGACGCCCGCGCGGTCTTGCAGTAGTTCGTACGCTAAGATTTGAATCGGGTGCTCGGCTTCGATGACTTCGACCGATTGGGACGCCATGTTGGCGAACATGTTGGAGTTGCCTTGCAGGCCGTCTGCCCAAGGCCGGCCGCCCCATGTGCCGCACGCGAAATCGACAAAGATGAACGGTTTGCGTTGATCGTCATAGCCGCCGATCGAGACGCCGGTATTGCCGCCGTCGGACGCCGCGCACACCCGGTCGGGCAGCATCATGGCCAGCGCGCCGAAACAGCAATCGAGCATGCGAAAACCGGTCAAACCGCGCGCCGCGCAGGCCGCCGGCAGGACCGCGTTGGCGATGGTGCCCTCCGGCGCGGTCACGTCAATAACGCGGAACACGCCTTCATTGTTCGGGATATTGCCCGGCAGGATCGAGCGGATCGCGGCATAGGCCGCCGCCTTGGTGTAGGAGAGCGTGTTGTTGATCGCGCCCTTGACCTGGCCCGCGCTGCCTGTCCAATCGACCCACATGTGGTCGCCCTTCTTGCCAACGGTGCAGAACAGACGGATCGGCTTGCCGACATCGATGCCGTCATCGTCGATCCAATCCTCGAAGCTCCATTCGCCGTCAGGCAGTTCGGTGACGGCCGCGCGGGTCAAGCGTTCGGCATAGTCGATGATCTCGGCCATATAGTCCTCGACCGCATCCGCGTCGTAGCGATCGACCAGTTCGAGAAATTGCGTTTCTGCGATATGGCACGCGGCCAGCTGTGCACGAAGATCGCCGAGGACTTGGACGGGAATGCGAACGTTGCGCTCGATCATCGCCATCAAGGTCTCGTTGCGCGTGCCGGCGTCGAAAAGTTTGAGCGGTGGGATACGCAGCCCTTCCTGATAGATCTCGGTCGAGTCCGATGCGTTGGAGCCCGGCACACGCCCGCCAACATCGCCGTGATGGCAGATGGTCGCGGCGAAGGCGAGCCGTTGGCTGTCCGCGAAAATTGGCTTGAAAAGGAAGATATCCGGCAGGTGCATGCCGCCGTCGAACGGATCGTTCATGATGAACACGTCGCCCGGCGCCATGTCGTCGCCGAAGCGACCCACGACCACCTCAAGCGCGGTCGGGATCGACCCGAGATGACCCGGCAGAGTGAGGCCCTGAGCAACCAGCTTGCCGTCCGCGTCCGCGAAGGCGGTGGAAAAATCCATATTGTCGCGCAGCACGCCGGAGTAGGTGGTGCGGCAAATGGTCAACGCCATTTCGTCGGCGATCGCGAACACCGCATTCTTGAACAATTCGAAACTGATCGGATCGCGTTCAACCGCCATTGTCCTCCCCCTCGAATGCCGCGCCAACGCCGCGCGCGGGCCGTTACGGCAAATTCACCATGCCGCCGGAGGCGACCACGGTTTGGCCCGTGGTGTAGCTCGATCGATCGCTGAGCAGAAAATAAGTCATCTCGGCGATTTCCTCAGGCTGGCCGAAGCGGCCCAAGGGCGTCGCATCGTAGATTTTCTGCCGGCCTTCTTCGGTCGCATTCTCGGTCATGTCGGTTTCGATAAAGCCGGGCGCAATGCAATTGACGCGGATCTTGGGCGCCAACGCATTCGCGCAACTTCGGGACAAGCCCACGACCCCGGCTTTCGACGCGCTGTAGGCGATCAACCGGTCCGCGGCGAGTGGGTTCCGCGCGAGTCCGCCGACCGAGGACATGCACACAATGCGGCCGAAACCGCGCGCCAACATGCCGTCCTTGGCGAGCCAAATGGCGTTAAACGTCCCGTCCAGATTGACGCGCATCATCTCATCCCAAATCTCGAAGGTCATATCGAGCTTGTCGCCCGCGCGCGCCACGCCGGCATTGCACACCAGCATGTCGACCGGGCCGAGATCGTCCTCGATGCGCGCGTACATCTGCTTCATCTGATCCCGGTCCGACACATCGGCCGGGAAGATCGCGCCGGTCCCGCCGGCCGCCGTGACTTGATCGAGCGTTTCATTGGCGGCGTCTTCGTTTGCGCCATAGTTGATCGCGATACGCGCGCCCGTTTCGGCCAAGCGGACGCAAATCGCGCGGCCAATACCACGTGAGCCGCCGGTCACCAAAACGGTCCGATTGTTGAATTCTTCATCCGCCATCGTGTCTCCCTCCCTTTTCGAACCGCCTTTGCGGGCCCGTGTTGTCTTGTCGAGCGGTCTTCGCCGTTCGGCGCCGTCACATCCAGAGCGCGAATGTCGCGCGGACCGGCCGTGCATTTGGCCGGGATCTCGAGGTTCAAGTCTCCTGGAATGAGCGGCGAAGTCTCGTCCGTTGTTACTCTGGGCAACTTTATGTTGGCGCTGGCAAAAACGCCACGCCGCAGCCCCAACTCTCATGCCACAGCTATGACCTGGCGAGCAATTCCGCCACTGTCTTCTGGTTCGCCTCTTCGCGACGGCTTTTCTCGGCCAATAAGAGCGGCGCCGTAAATCTCGGTCGTTTGCTGTCGTTCAAGACCTTTGAAACGGCATGCACGGTCGGCGGTTTCCCATTTCTGGATAGCCGCACCCGCAAATCGAGGTTGGGGAAATAGGATATCTTTCCATTCGCGATAAAGAATAGATGGTCGACGACCGGATTGTTCGGCCAAGCCGGGAGCCACCGGCTGGCGCCTTCGCACACAACATTATCGACGCCGATCTCAAGGAGCTGTTCGAAAGCCTGCTGCTTCTTTTCAGGTGACAAGGCCGAGGCGACGTCACGGTTCAGTCCTTTCAGCACCCTGGCAGTGCCAAGCGGAAGCCCCAATTCCTCGATAAAGCGTCGGAAATCCGCCCGGTCCTTCAGTGCGGCGCCGAGGGGACTGGTGAAATATTCGACATTGTTCGATCGCTTCGATCCGGTCCGAACTAGGATCGCGGACTCCCAAGTCGGATAGCACAGCACTTGGATCGGCGCGACGAGTTCAAGGCAATCAAGTCCGGTCCACGGCGACGCCGTCGTCAAATTCCACGAGTCACTGCCAAAAAAATCGGCTGGCGCGTCACGATACCGCTCAAACATAAAATCGATGAGTTCGTAGAGATTGGCGACAGCCAACGGCTTGAACCCAATTGATCGCTCACCTTTCGCATTCAGGACTTGAACCAAAGCGCGGGCGATCGATGTTTTGCCGATATTGGAAGTATCGCCAACGACCCAATAAATTTGTGGTGCTATTGATTATCTCCCTACTGCGTGTAGGCGGTGCTCAATCCTGATAGGTGTCAAGTGGACCAGCGCATACCGCGCCAAGACCAATCAAAGCATGCGCTCCGATTCGCATTCAATTCAATTGATGGATACGGCGCTCCGCCCACAGTGAGTTGTATCACAACGCCAATAGGGCGCAATGTGAACGGTCTCGGCCGAATTGGTTAAAGAGAGCGCCGGTTGACAGGGAGGTGGGCCAGAGTCTGCAATAGCGCCAGCGGTCGCTCTAGCGGCCGGCGCGTGGCATCTGAAGACAGGGGGCAAGACATGGACGGTACAACTAGGATCAAGGCGTCGATTGGCCGGTTGATTGTGATCCTCGCGGTTATGACTGCGCCGTTTGTTGTCGCAATCAGCGCCCAAGCCGCCATGACCGACTATCAGCGTGAGCAGATCACCCAATATCTGCACAGCCCCAAGGCCAATATGGATGCCGGGATATTTGACGGCGCGGCCTTCGACTCGTCTGTCAGCGTCAATGACGCCACGGCCTACATGAACGATTTCATCAAGACGATGAACCAAGCGGTTCAGGCCTGGAACAAATTGACCTCGGGCGCCGCCGGCTCGGACGAAGGCCAAGCCCTGTTTCAAGAACTCAATGACAAATTGGCGTTTGCCAAGGCGATGCGCGACGCCTACCCCGCCTTCCAGGCGAACCAAGGCGGCCAATCGGATACGCAAACAAGCAGCACGGACAACGGTGGCGGCGGCGACGCTGATGCGGCCACCGGCGGCATGACTGACTATCAGAAGCAGCAACTGACGCAATATCTCGACAGCGACGCCATGCGCAAAGACACATCGATTTTTGATGGCGAACGATTTGTCGCGGGCGTGCCGTTCGATGCCTTCGAACAATATTACCAGGGCTATCGGAAGAATCTGGAGCAAGCGCTTTCCGCCTGGGAGCGTCAGATCTCATCGACGAGCAAGGGGGCGCCGGACGGCCAAGCGCTCTTGAAGCAACTCAACGAGGCGATTGATTGGGGCAACGCGATGAGCGCCCAATACGCCGCGACGAAGGATCAGTACCAACAACAAGCCGCCGCCGCGCAGGCCCAGCAACAACAAGCCGAGGCCGCCGCCGCGGAACAGGGCGAGGCCCACAAGCGGCAATGCGTCGCTTTCCAGGAAGCGGCGATGAAGCCGCTTTCGCGCGACCCCATGATCCGTCTCATCAACCAGATGATGCACCAAAACAGCGGTCTGGGATCCGTCGAAGGCGTCGAGCAGCACCGGCAAGTGGCCGGCGAGGTACAAGCGGTGTGTCAATCCGTGGATATGGAATTGATCGCCTCCCAACCCTGTTTCTATGTGCTGGGCCGGCCGGACCACGATCCGGTGACTTGGTGCAATGCGGCTGGACAGGCGAATGACCTGATCAAGGCCGCCGTGCTGAACCAAGCCCAGCAGACCATCGAAATCGTCGGATCATCGACTATCCAAAGCGTCTCGGAATTTCATGAGCGCGAGGGGTGGCTGACGCTTGAGGGGCCCGTCACCTTCAATGACAAATTGTTCTTTAGCGCGCATGGGCGCGAAGCCGTGATGGGCAATATCGGCCAGGTTCTGCTTGCCGCGGGCATCGACAATGCCGAGGACGCGCTGTGGGGCGAGCAAAAATCCCGCTTGGACACCTTGCGCGCCGAAGTCGAGAAAACCGCCGGCAGCTGGCAAAGCCCGGCGAAAGAAGCGGATAATTACAGCACCGCGCTCGCCGCCGAACAGATCAAGGAATGGCACGACGATGCGGAGGTTCGCGAGGCCTATTTGAGCCGTGAGAGTTGGAAGATCCACACCAACGAGCTTGGCATCCCCGATCGGCGAACGCTGCCGGGTTATGTGCTGTTCAAGCTTCCCGACGATCCCTACTGCCAGCTGCGCTCCTACACGCTGACGGAGCAATATGCGGGCGGCGGCACTTACCAGCCGGCTGGGGGCGTGCGCTTCGGTTACGTGCGCTTCCAGGCGTGCTCATAGACCGAAACCGGCAAAGATGGCGCAGCCGGCGTGCGCCGCGATTCGCGGCGAACGTGCGGGAATGATAGAATTTTCCACTCGGCGCTGCGAGGAGCGCTCATGACGGTAATTTTTAGCGATTGAGGAATGCGCAACGTCGGCTTCTCCGCCTTTTTTGATCGGATTGGGAAGGAGTTCGATTATGACGAAGGGAAGATTTGTCGCGATCCCGGTTGTTCTTGCCGGCCTCCTTGCGGCGAGCGCTATCGGTGGAACAATGAGCGCCCAGGCCGACGACACCGTGAACCGCAAACTCGCGGACGATCCCAGCATAGGACCATTCATTAACGCGAATGTTGGGCCATTCATCGTCCGAAATCTGGGCACGGACGCCGCTTGGGTCATCAACACAAACACCGGCGGCATCCGCCTATGCAAAACGCTTTCGAAACGGGCGACGCCGAAGCTTGAATGCAGCGCGTGGTCCGACGCGGGCCTGGTCGGGGGCGGTACGACGCCATCATTTGCCACGGCAAGTATTGATTGTGGCGACCGTATATTCACCCTGTCCACCGGCACGGCCAACGGCACCTGCAATACGAAACTCGGATCCGACGGCGTCCCGTCTGGCGGCGAATGCAGCGACGGGACCAACACGGCGGCCGTGACGTGCACGGCCAACACCGGTTCGTGCGCAAGCTCTGGCGCCGGTAGTTGCATCGCGAGCGCTTCGCTACGGATGCTTGGCGCGGACTCGGACAGCGTCACGACGACGCCCGTTCAATAAAGCCGCGGGCAGGTCAGGCGGCCCGAAAATTCACTCGGGCCCAGAGGCATCAACGCCCGCGTCGACGCCGAATTATTCGCGTTCGGACAGCCAGGTTTTGGCGCGGGCGTCCGCGGCGGAGATTTGCTCTTCGCTCAGGCTGGGCCGCAGACGTTCGAGCGCCAGCGTTGACCCCTCGACCCCGAGGGCATCGGCGATCAGGAACCACATGTAAGACGCTTCCAAATCCTCCGGCACGCCCTTGCCGAGACCGTAGACAACGGCGAGCGTCAAAATCGCTTGATCATGGCCGCGCGACGCCGCCTTGTGCATCCACTGAATGCCCTCCGCCTCGTTTAGCGCCAAACCGTTTCCAGTGAGCATCGCGGCACCGATGATGTGTTGCGCGTCCGGATGCCCGGCTTCGGCCGCGCTTCGATAGAGCTGCATCGCGCGCGCCGCGTCCTGGCCGATGCCCTGCCCACGCTCATACATCAAGCCGAGCGCGAATTGCGCGTCGATATGGCCTTGCGCGGCAGCCTTATCAAAAAATCCGGTCGCTTTCTCGAAGTCCGACCGCACGCCGAGCCCTTGGGAGTAAAGCATACCGAGGCCATACTGTGCCCGCGCGTCGCCGGATGCCGCCAGCGGCTCCCAGAGCGCCACCGCCGTTTCGATATCGCCCGTTTCCGCCGCGGCCGCGCCGGCCTCATACGCACCGTCCGCGAGCGCCGAGGTGGTCGCCCAAAGGGTTCCGAGGAGCGCGAATATCGGGATAAAGCGTCGCATAGCGTACCTTCCGCCCAAGTCACTCGAAATCGGCCCGAGCCACTTGGCGCCTTCCTTTCCGAATTGCCCCCCGCCTCTGTATAGCGCGTCGCACGGCGCATCGCGAGCGCACCGGAGAAATCCGCGCGCCACCGGCTTAGAACTTGCCGTTGTCGTTCTTCCACGCGCTACGGGGCGGAATGGCCTCGATCGTGTCCCAATGCTCGACCAGCTTGCCGTCATCGACACGGAAGAGGTCGTAGTAGGACGAATGAACCCCATGGCGCGACCCTTCGCTGACGGACAGGACGAAGTTGCCCTCGGCCAGAACGCGGTGGTTTTGGTCGTAGGTCAACGCCAAACGCGCATTGGATCGCGCTTCCAGCGCCCCGCGCAGTGACATCACGCCGTCCGCCCGCTCCGGATCGTGTTGCGTGAAACGTTCTTTGTCGATGTATGTCTCCAACGTTTCAAGCCGGCGATGCACTAAGACATCATCTACGAACGCGCGCACAAACTGCCGGTTTGTTGCGGTCAGCGCATGGTCGGTCGCCTCGGTCGGACCGTCGACCATGCTGTGGTTGGAAAGGTTCGGCCCTTGCCGCCGTTGGATATTGTCCCAGTGTTCGACAACTTGATCGCCTTCGAACCGAAACACTTCGAAGCCGATGTTGGAATGCGCGAAATCATACTCGGTGTGCGCGAAGACAAAATCGCCGTCCTCGAACGCGCGCACGATGTTGACACGCGGCGAGGTCTTCGAGAGTCGCTCAAACAAAGCCTCCAACCCCTCGCTGCCTTCGTGGGTCTGAGGATTGTGCTGGATGTATTTCTCTTGATTGACGACAGCGATCGGACCGGGATCCCCGGTCTCAATACTCTTGAGCAAGGCCCGGATTTGATCCTTCTTCGATAACGTCATCCGCCCCTCCACGTCGCCCGTCACGCCGTTCGAGTTGGCGCAACCGCTATTCCTGTCCTGCGCCGGCGGCACGAGTTCTGCAAGGGCGTGTATAGCCTTTTGCGCGCCGCGGCGCGAGCGCGCGAGGCGAAGCCCTTGCGATCGCGTTCATCGGTGTCTTGTGGGGTTTCTTGTGG
>JANQOH010000366.1 GCA_028289725.1 Alphaproteobacteria bacterium | reverse complement strand
GATCGAGTGCGATGTGCCGAACCACGCCCGGCTCGACGGTTTCGGCAGCCGGATAGACCACGCACCCAATCACGCGCTCCGGCCCGATATGCGTCCATTGCGCGCCGCCGGGATCGACCGTCTCGATGCGGTGATCGCGGAGCGGGCTGTCGAGTTTGTGAAAATACCACCACGGCACGCCGTTCACGGCTGGCACCACGGCGGTGTCCGGTCCCAAGAGCGGCGCCATTTTGTGCGCGACGCCCGGCACGGAATGCGCCTTCATCGCAATGATCACGTAGTCCTGAGGTCCGGCCTCTGCTGGATCGTCGGTGACGGCGGGGTGTGTCGTGAGATCGCCGGCGTCGGACAAAAGTGTCAAGCCGTTCGATCTGATCGCATCAAGCTTTGCGCCGCGCGCGATGACTGTGACATCGCTGCCCGCATTGGTGAGGCGCGCGGCGACATACCCACCGATAGCGCCGGCCCCGTACACGCAGATTTTCATCGGGTCGTACCGCGTCGCCTAGCCGGCGCGGCGCACGGCTGTTTCGGCTGCAGGCTTTGATCCCAAGCCAAGCTTATCCGCAAGCCCGATGCGCTGAAGCTTGCCGGTGGCGCCCTTCGGGATCTCGTCGAGGAACACCACTTTGCGCGGCACTTTGAAGTCGGCAAGCCGCGCGCCAACGAAGTCGCGCAAATCGCGTTCGCTGGCCTGTTCGCCGTCACGCAAGACGACCGCCGCCGCCACTTCCTCGCCAAGTTTGGCGTGCGGCATGGCGAAGGTCACGACTTGTGCCACGGCCGGGTGATCCATGATCACCTCGTCGACTTCCTTGGGACTTACTTTCTCGCCGCCGCGGTTGATGATCTCTTTGAGGCGACCGGTGATGGTCAAATAGCCCTCCGCGTCCAACACGCCTTGGTCGCCGGTGCGAAACCAACCATCGGCGAACCCCTCTGCATTTGCCTTCGGATTGTTTTCATAGCCCGTTGTTACGTTCGGCCCGCGTATGACCACTTCGCCTTCCGCACCGGCGTCGGCAAAGACGCCACCCGGCAACATCACGCGGACCTCGGGCCCGGCGGCGATGCCAACGGAGCCCGGTTTGCGCGCCGCTGGCGGCAAAGGGTTGCTCGCCATTTGATGCGCGGCTTCGGTCATGCCGTAGGATTCTATGACCGGCGCGCCAAAGGCCTGTTCGAGCTCCGCCATCACTTGCGGCGGCAGCGAGGCCGACGACGAGCGAATGAACCTGAGGTTCGCTTTCTCGATGATGTCGCGATTGCGGCCGGCGCGCGACAGGATCGCTTGGTGCATAGTTGGGACGGCCGTGTACCAAGTCGGCGCCGCTTCTTCCAGCCAGGCGAAGAAGCGCAGCGCATTGAAGCCGGGCGCGCACCAAACGCCGCCACCGGCCGCGATCGAGGACAGGACGGCCGCGATGAGGCCGTGAATGTGAAACAGCGGCATGACGTTGAGGCAGCGATCCTCGGGCGTGAGCGCGAGTGTCGTGCCGATGTGGCGCGCCGATGCAGCCAGGTTGGTTTGGCTCAAGGGCACGATCTTTGGCCGCGACGTCGTACCGGAGGTATGCAGGACCAATCCGACGTCGTCTGCTGCCGCCGGTCCACCGTTGACAGAGCGGTTTTGATTAGGGCCATCGAGCGTAAACAGGCCGGCAGTCTCCGCGTCCGGCGTAAGCTCGTAGATCGGAATGCCGCGCTGTTTCGCCGCTTCGCGCGCCGGTGTTTCGCCGCCCGCTTCCACAATGAGCGCCCTGGCGTTCAAGTCGGAGAGATAGAAATCGAACTCCTCGGCGCGGTAAGCCGGGTTAAGCGGTGCCGTGGTGGCCGCGCAAGCCACGGAAAGAAACGCGCTTGCCATCGCCGGGCCGTTCGGCAAGACGATCGCGACGCGATCGTTGCGGCCGATGCCGCAGCGATTCAGCGTATCGATCGTTGCGTCGACATGGTGCCGGAGCGCGGAAAATGTGAGCGGCGCGCGCTCAGGCGCGGCGATCGCCGTTGCGGCGCCGGCGCCGGTTTCGAGAAGCGCGCGGACAGTGCTTGCTGTTTTCATGTCGAGGGGCGTTGTAGCGCGTATCGTGACCCGCGCCAATCGCGGCGGACGCCGCAGCGCCGCCTAGATCTTCAGATCGATCCCGATTTGGGGGCCAGGCAACGGCGCACGCTCGCCCTGCGTGCGGCGATAAAGGTCTGTCGGCTGACGTTGGTCGGATCGGGATTCGCGCGCATCCAGCAAAAGCGATTCCTGCGCGATCGTTTGGGCGAGAAAGCCGACGGCGTATGCCGGCCGCGCGGTGCCACGTAAGGTCCCGGCGCGGGTCGGCTCCGTCGCACGCTCGGCATCATCGGCATAGGGTACGGCTTTCGGGCCTGAATGATGCCGCGCGGGTACCGGCGCAGCCCCGATCCGTCCGAGGACCGCCGCGGCCGCAAGGGTCCTGCTGCCATCAATACCCGACATGCTGATAGATATAGCGATTGCGCGGATCATTGCTAGGTCGCATCGATTGGCGTTGGCCAGCGGAAATCAAGGCGATTGGCGGATTGTTTACCTTTGTGAAAGTGGTAGGGTCGTAAAAAATCCGTGATTGGGAGGCCGATTATGGCGACCACTACTGCCGAGCTCGTGGACGATCTAGCGGTCAAGACGCCGAATAATCTCGACGCGCTTCTGATGCCGTTTACGGCCAATCGCCAGTTTAAGGAAAATCCGCGCCTTCTGGTCTCGGCGGAAGGCATGCATTACCGCAGCGTTGACGGGCGGGAGATCCTGGACGGCACGGCGGGCTTGTGGTGCGTCAATGCCGGTCATGGCCGCAGAGAGATCGTCGAAGCCGTGCAGCACCAAGCGGCGCGCATGGATTACTCGCCGTCTTTCCAAATGGCGCACCCGCTGCAGTTTGAGCTTGCGGCGCGTCTAACGGCGATATTGCCGGGCGATCTGGATCACGCATTTTTTACCAATTCGGGATCGGAATCCGTCGATACCGCGCTGAAAATCGCCTTGGCGTACCATCAAGCGAACGGCGAGCCGGGCCGGACACGGTTTGTCGGGCGTGAGCGCGGGTACCACGGTGTCGGGTTTGGCGGCATCTCGGTCGGTGGCACCGGCAACAACCGCAAGCAGTTCCGCAATCAACTGCCTGAGGTTGACCATCTGCCGCATACCCATTCGCTTGAGCACAACGCGTTTAGCCGTGGTCAGCCGGAATGGGGCGCGCATCTCGCCGACTCTTTGAATTCGTTGATCCAGCTGCATGGCGCCGAGTCGATCGCGGCGGTGATTGTCGAGCCCATGGCCGCGTCCACGGGCGTGCTGATTCCGCCGATGGGGTATCTGCGTCGCCTGCGCGACCTGTGCGATGAGCACGGCATCCTGCTGATTTTTGACGAGGTGATTACCGGCTTTGGCCGGCTCGGCGCGAGCTTCGCCTGTGAGCTCTTCGACGTGGTGCCGGATTTGGTCACGATGGCCAAAGGGCTTACTAACGCAGCGGTGCCGATGGGCGCCGTTGGGTTGCGCAAGAAGATTCACGACACCTTGATGCATGGCCCGGAATACATGATCGAGTTATTCCACGGCTACACCTATTCGGGCCATCCGCTTGCGTGCGCGGCGGGTCTCGCCGCGCTCGACGTGTATCGGCACGACGAATTGTTCGATCGCGCGGCGGAACTTGCGCCCTATTGGGAGGACGCGGTGCACAGCTTGCGTGACAAGCGCAATGTGATTGATTTACGCAACCTCGGCATGGTCGCTGGCATCGAGCTCGAACCGAGGCCGGGCAAACCGACGACACGCGCGTACGATGCGTTCGTGCGGTGTTTCGAGGAAGGTTTGCTGGTGCGGACCACCGGCGACATCATCGCATTGTCGCCGCCGTTGATCGTCGAACGCAGTCATATCGACCGCATGTTCGGCATCATCGGCGAGAGCCTAGACCAGGTCGCCTGACATGGCGCCGGCTGCCGGCGGCCTCGCCACGCGACTGCGAGGGGCCTCGAACTACGCCGAAGAGCAGCTGGCGTCCTATCTCCAAAACCTGGAATCCAATCCGCTCGGTTGGCAGGCGGTTCATTTTCATTTTTCCAAGCTGAGCCCGATTCATCGGCGCGAGAGCACTGTGCGCATCGCGCTCGTCGGGCTCGAGGATCTCGCGCGGGCGCATGAGGGGCGCACGTTCGTTCTGTTCAACTTCGATGTTGTAATTCTAATCAAAGGCCCCTTGGTGAGCCTCGTGAATGACG
Organism: Alphaproteobacteria bacterium; assembly: GCA_028289725.1. Taxonomy (GTDB): domain Bacteria; phylum Pseudomonadota; class Alphaproteobacteria; order UBA7887; family UBA7887; genus JAKZSU01. The sequence goes on along the minus strand of JANQOH010000366.1, from coordinate 7,373 downwards.
CGGTGGAGAATACCCGTCTCCTATTTCAAGATGATCCGCTGAGCCGCCGGCCGGAAGCATTCTCGACATGGTATGACTTGTCGGTCGGGCATAGCCGTCTCCAATCCGTCATTCGTAAGCTAACGATTGAGAAATCGCGCCAGCAAAATGCGCGCGGGACGACGCATACACCGTTTGTCGAAATTGAGCCGCTTGATCCAAACCGTCTGTTTCAAATCCAGAATGCGCTAACAGGGATCGACCTAAGCGCTTATCTGCGGCGGCAGCCGATCTGCGCAATCTTGCCCGACCGCGCACCGCAGCCGGTGTTTGAAGAGATCTACGTCCGTATCGCGGATCTCCAAAAACCTCTGATGCCCAATGTCAATTTCGCGGGCAATCGGTGGCTTTTTCAGCATCTGACGCAGTCGCTCGATTTGCGCGTGCTGTCGATCCTATCGCGGCGGCCGGAAGCTCTGATTCATGGTCCAATTAGCTTGAACATGAACGTCGACACGCTGATGTCGCAGAGCTTCCTGGAGTTTGATTCCAACCTGCGCGAGGACCAGCAGCTCCAAATTGTCATCGAGCTCCAGCCGATGGACGTATTCGCGGATATCAAAGCCTTTCAATTCGGCCGCGATTTCATTCGCAACAAAGGCTATCGCTTGTGTCTCGACGGCCTGACTCCGGAAACCTTGGTGCTGTGCGATCGGGAGAAGCTCGGCGTCGACCTCCTCAAGATGCACTGGACGCCGGTCGTGCCGTCGGCGGGCGAGGTGGACGGCGTCGACGGCTATCTCGATGCCGTGGTGCGCGCGGGTCCCGAACGGCTGATCATCGCGCATTGCGATGACGACAGCGCGGTCGAATATGGCACCAAACTCGGCCTAAAGCTGTTTCAGGGAAGATACATCGACCAGCTGGTTAATCCGGGAGCGCCGGTCCGCAACTAGCGCGGTGAAGCGACGTCCGGCTATTTCTGGTCGCTTAATGCGTCCAGTTGGGCCTGCATGCGATCAAGCTGATCGCGCAGGGTGCGAAGCTCTTCGCCAGATTCCGACTGAGCATCCGCCTCGGCGTTTTGCGCAGGCGCTGCGGCGCCTGGTTGGCCGTTCGCGGGGCCGCCGGCATTGAACGGGCTGAACATGGACAGCGCCTGTTCGAACATCGCCATATTTTGCTTGCCGAGTTCCTGCATCTGCTGGAATGGGAACATGCCGCCAAACGCTTCTTCCAAATTGTTGCGGATCTGTTCCTGATTGCGCGAAAAGTTCTCCATGGCGACTTCCAAATAGGATGGCACCAAGCCGCGCAATTGGTCGTCGTAAAACCCGATGAGCTGCCGCAAAAATCCGATCGGCAAAAGGTTCTCGCCCTTGGCTTCTTGCTCGAAAATGATCTGGGTCAGCACCGAACGCGTGATGTCGTCGCCGGATTTTGCGTCGTAGACGACGAAATCCTCGCCGTTCTTCACCATGTCGCACAGATCGTCGAGGGTGACGTAACTGGAGGTATCGGTGTTGTAGAGCCGGCGGTTGGCGTATTTCTTGATCACCACCGGGGTGCCTTCGCTTTTTGAGGTCGCCATCGCCGTTTTGATCTCCTTCATCAGCTCGCAACAAAACGGCTTCAAGATCGCCGGAGCAAGATCGTGTGCGCGGCATTTCCACCACGCACGCTGTAGCAATATATCGCAATCGTTGCGGTGCGGAAAGACGAGGGGCTGGTGGCGCGGGTAGGCTACGCCTATAGTGACCCATCATTGGACTTCGGCGCATTTCATGTCCGAAACGACAGGTTTAGACCGTATAGGCGAGCAATATCTGGACCTGTGGCAAGCGCAAATCGAGGCGAATTCGGCGGCGTTTTGGACCGCAATCGCGATTGCCATGACCTCGGCGAAGCCGCCGGGTTCGACCGGAAATGCTGCAGCGCACAATGACGCGTCGTCGGTTGGGTCCGAGACCGCTCCCGGTCCATCTCGGCGTCGCTAGCACGCTTTGGCTGAGCGGCCTAGCGGCCCTGCCGCTGGCCCGGACCGGTCTGCTGCCTTGGCACCCTGAACTGGGCCTGGAAGCCGCATCCATGACGCCGGCGCTGAAATCGGCTGACTTGCCGGTGCTGATGGACGCTGTCAGCGATGCCGCGCGTGCCCGGTTTGAGGCATTTACCCGGGGCGTCGAAGCGTATTGGGCGCACCCCTACGCGCGTGAGGCGCGCGAACACGCATCGGTCTGGCAGGCGGGCACCGCCCATTTGCGTTCCCATGCACCGGCGGGGGCGCCCATCCTGCTGGTCCCGTCCCTGGTCAACCGCGACTACATCCTCGACCTCGCGCCGGGGCGCAGCCTGACGGACTACATGGCGGCGCGCGATCTCCGACCGCTTGTCGTCGATTGGGGAGAGCCCGGAACAGAGGAGCGAAGCTTCGATCTGACCGACTATGTCGAACAGCGCCTCGTGCCGGCCTTGGACGCCGCCTACAGTATCGCAGGCGGTGCCGTGCCAGTGGTGGGTTACTGCATGGGGGGCACATTGGCGGTGGCGCTGGCGCAAGCGCGGCCGGACCAAGTCTCGGCGCTGGTGCTCCTGGCGACGCCTTGGGATTTTCACGCCGGCGGTGCGGCGTGGTCCGAAGTGCTCAAAGCCTACCAGCCCGTGTTCGCACCGGTTGCGGTGCCGGGCAGCGTCATGCCCGTCGACTTGCTGCAAACATGCTTCGCCGCAGTCCAGCCGACGCGCGTGGCTGACAAATTTCGCGCTTTCGCAGACCTAGAGCCCGATAGCGATGAGGCGCTTCTATTCGTACAAATCGAAGATTGGTTGAATGATGGTGTCGCCTTGTCGGGCCCGGTCGCAGCGGATTGTCTGTTCGGTTGGTATGGCGAGAACCAGCCCGTGCGCGGCCGGTGGCGCATCGGTGGCGAGACTGTCCGGCCCGAAGCGCTTACGGTTCCGACTTTGAATTTTATCCCCGCACACGACCGTGTCGTGCCACCCGAGTCGGCACTGGCATTGGCGCAGGCGATCCCGGGCGCGATGAGCGCGCATCCTCGCGCCGGACACATCGGCATGGTCGCCGGTCGCGGTGCCGAAACCGGTTGCTGGCGGCCACTTTGTGATTGGCTTTTCGCATATGCGAAATAATTATTGTGCTCTGCACAATTTGTGGTATGAGACCCGCACCTTCGAAACAATGACCAACAGGGAGATTCCGTCATGACCGGACGCGTCGCAGTGGTGACTGGCGGCACACGTGGCATTGGCGCCGCCATTTCGATGATGCTCCACGACAAGGGCTACAAAGTGGCCGCCAATTATGGCGGCAACGATGAGCGCGCGGCGAAGTTTACCGAGGAAACCGGTATCGCTGCGTACAAATGGGACGTATCCGGCTTTGCCGCGTGCCAAGCAGGTATCGCCAAGGTCGAAGGCGATCTCGGACCGGTCGACGTATTGGTCAACAATGCCGGAATCACGCGTGACGGCACGATGCACAAGATGGACCACGAGATGTGGCAGGCCGTGATCGATACCAATCTCGGCTCTTGTTTCAATATGAGCCGCTGCGTGATCGATGGCATGCGCCAGCGGGGCTTTGGCCGGATCGTGAACATCGGATCGATCAACGGCCAGGCTGGGCAATATGGACAGGTGAATTACGCCGCCGCGAAGTCAGGCATTCACGGGTTCACAAAGGCATTGGCGCAGGAAGGCGCCGCGAAGGGCATAACAGTGAATGCGATCGCGCCCGGCTACATCGACACCGACATGGTCGCGGCGGTGCCGGAACCGGTTCTGGAAAAAATCATCGCGCGCATCCCCGTTGGCCGGCTCGGCAAAGCAAGCGAAATCGCGCGTGGCGTCGCATTCTTGGTGAACGACGATGCCGGCTTCGTCACCGGTTCCACTTTGTCGATTAACGGCGGTCAGCATATGTATTGATCCTTTGATCGTGTTTAGCGACGAAGGAGAAGGTGCATGGCGACCGTTCAGATGGTCGAGTATGACGAGGCGAGCGCGCGGGTGCGCAAGGTCTATGACGAGATCATGGCGACCCGCGGCATCGACTTCGTGCCCAATGTCTGGAAGACCTTTGCCAGCCATCCGCCGACGCTAGAGCGTGTCTGGCGTGAATTGCAGGATGTGATGGCGCCGGGCCGCCTCGACGCCTTGACCAAGGAAATGATCGCCATCGCCGTGAGCGCCACGAACGGGTGCGAATATTGTGTCTGGTCGCATACGGCCGCGGCGCGAAAGCTCGGGCTGGACGATGAAATGCTCGGCGAACTGATGGCTGTGGCGGGCATGTTCAATCAGACAAATAAGCTCGCGCAAGGCTATCAGATCGAGGTGGACGAGCTTTACCGCAACGTCGCCAAAGGTCCCGCCAAGGCTTGAGATGCATGACCGTGGTGGGCGAATTTCGGGGCCGTCAGGCCTGAGCGGCGCGTTGTCCCAAGGCCGCTCCAGGCCGTTCGCGATTGGATAGGCCACGGGATTGCGGCCGTCGGCGCGACGAAACGGCTTGGTGTCAGCGCAAAACGGTCTAATTTTGCATCCTCATGTGGCAGGACGTCTCGTATCTCAGGCAGTTCTACGCCACGCCGCTCGGGCACATCGCGCGCCGCTTGATCCGGCGCCGCCTGCGCGCGTTGTGGCCTGAAACCGCCGGATTCCGGGTACTCGCGATTGGGTATGGCACGCCGTTTATGCGGCCCTTTCAAGAGACGGCCGAGCGCGCCGTGGCGATTATGCCCGATTTGCAGGGCGTGACCCGCTGGCCGTCCGGCGGTCCCGGTTTGGTGGCGCTCAGCGAAGAGGACGCGTTGCCGTTTCCCGACAATGCTTTCGACCGCGTTTTGCTCGTTCATGCGGTTGAATCCAGCGAACAGTTGCGGCGCATGCTGCGCGAGGTTTGGCGCGTGCTGGCCGCCGAAGGGCGGATCGTCGCCGTGGTGCCCAATCGGCGCGGGCTGTGGGCGCGTCTGGAACGCACGCCGTTCGGTCACGGTCAACCCTATAGTCAGCGCCAACTCGATCGTTTGCTGCGCGACAATCTGTTCGTCCCGCTGCGTTCGGATTACGCGCTTTACATGCCACCGAGCCATCGGCGGTTCATGTTGAGCATCGCGTCCGGCCTCGAGAGGATTGGCGGCCGCTGGCTTCATCCGTTTGGCGGCGTGGTTTTGGCGGAAGCCGAGAAGCAGGTCTATTCCGGCATTCCGCTCAAAGTATCGCGTGTCGCGGAACGTCGCCAAGTGCCGGTGGGTTCGCCTTCAACCAATCGCAGTGGCGTGAACGATTAGCCATCTATGATGGGGTGCATCCATTATTTCGTTGGCCGGCTAAGCATAAATACGCCTTGTTCCCCGAGCAGGTTGGCGAAGAATTTTGACACCCAAAAGCCATTGCTTTGTCCGTCCTGGCCTAAGGCGTGCCGGCGCTCAACCACGGCGCCTTCGGCGCGGCACAGATCCAAAAAGTCACTAATCGTGCAGAAGTGAATGTTGGGGGTCCGATACCATGGATTGTCGAGCACGCCGGTCACCGGCATCCGACCGCGCATCGCAAGTTGTGCCCGGCACCGCCAAAAGCCGAAGTTCGGAAATGACACGATCGCGCGCCGGCCGATCCGCAACAACTCAAGCAGCACTAGTCGCGGATTGCGGGTGGCCTGCAAAGTCTGGCTCAGAACCACATAGTCGAACGCGGCGTCGGGATAATCTTTAAGGTCGGTATCGGCGTCGCCCTGAACCACCGACAGTCCCTGGCGTACACACGCGTTCACGCCGGCCTGGCTGATTTCGATGCCGCGTCCGTCGACTGATTTTTCGGAAACCAAGTAGCGAAGCAGTGCGCCGTCGCCGCAGCCAATGTCGAGCAGGCGGGAGCCCGGCTCGATCATGTCGGCGATGAGTTGCAGGTCGACGCGGATCCCGTCCGGACGCGCGTTGCTTGCCGCGGGCGCGGCCACAGCCGTGTTGGCGTGTGCGGTCACGGTCCGTCGAGTCCGTGTTGCTCGGCCGCGCTGTTCAGGAAGCTCGACAAAATCGCGTGAAATTCGGGGACGTCGAGCAGAAAACTGTCATGGCCCTTGTCGGTATCGATTTCGACGAAGCTGACATTTGCTGCGTTGGCGTTGAGCGCGTGAACGATGGCCCGGCTCTCGGCCGTTGGGAACAGCCAGTCACTTGTGAACGAGACAATGCAGAAGCGAACCGGCGTATCGACGAATGCCGCCGCCAACTGGCCGTCATGTTCAGCCGCGATGTCGAAATAGTCCATCGCGCGGGTGATGTAGAGGTAGGAATTTGCGTCGAACCGCTCGACAAAACTTCGGCCCTGATGGCGCAAGTAGCTTTCGACCTGAAAATCCGCCTCGAAGCCATAGGTCGGAATTTCGCGGTCTTGCAAGCCGCGGCCGAATTTCCGGTGTAACGCCTCGTCGGACAAGTAAGTGATGTGCGCTGCCATGCGGGCGACAGCGAGGCCTTGGCTCGGCTTGGTGTCGTGAACGCGATAATTGCCGGCGTGCCAATTTGGGTCGGACATGATCGCCTGGCGGCCGACCTCGTGAAATGCGATATTTTGGGCGGTGTGGCGGGCGGCGCCCGCGATCGGCACCGATGCGAAGACCCGCTCGGGAAACCGATGCGCCCATTCGAGCGCCTGCATGGCTCCCATGGAGCCGCCAACCACCGCCAGAAGCTGATCGATGCCGAGATGATCGAGCAGGCGCGCTTGCGCCTCGACCATGTCGCCAATCGTAATCAGCGGAAAGCTCATATCGTATGGCTTGCCGGTTGCGGGGCTATTGTCCGCCGGCCCGGTGGTGCCCATGCAGCCACCCAACACATTGGTGCACAGAATGAAGTAACGGTCGGTGTCGAACGGCCGGCCTGGGCCAATGATCTCGTCCCACCAACCGGGACGGCCGGTCACCGGATGTATTCCGGCAGCGTATTGATCACCGGTTAGTGCGTGGCACAGCAGAATCGCGTTCGATCGGGCCTCGTTAAGCGTACCGTATGTCTGATAGGCGACGGTAAACGGGCCGAGCGTGGCGCCGCTGGCCAGCCGCAAAGGCTTGTCGCGGCCGAGCTCGACCGCAGGCGTGTGTTCCACGCTGCCATCCGGGCGGAATGTCGCCCGGGCCTCTGATGCCGCACCAGGTTTCATGCCGTCAGCTCGCCGTTTGGGGACCGCAATTGGTAGGAGGGTGACCCTGACGCGTCAATGTTTTCTTTGATTTTAGTCTGGCCCATGGCTAGTACTATTCGCCTCGAACGCAAGACTTGAGGCGGCTGTCGGGCGCCATGTCGAACCAAACTTCTCTTGATGATTTGCGCCGCGAGATCGATGGGATCGACGATCAGATCCATGATCTT
>JANQOH010000363.1 GCA_028289725.1 Alphaproteobacteria bacterium | reverse complement strand
TGGTTTCTCGCGCGATGCCGAAGCTGAAACCCGCGCGCGCCATAGCGGCTAAGTCCTTTTCACGCCGTGCCGCGCGTTCGGTTTCGGCGCGGTAGGGGCCGAAACGGCGGCGCCGAGCATAGCGAATGGCCGCCGCACGTTCGGCCTCCGTTGGATCTTCGAACTGCGCGCGCAAAATATCGTCGACAATCGAACGATCGACGCCTTTGACCGCGAGGGCCGCGCGAATAGCTCGTTCGGATCGGCCGCGCGCGTGGAGTGCAAGGATTTTTGATTCCGCATAGCGTTGGTCGTTGATCAGATCGAGCCTCGTCAGCTTCTCTGTCAGCGCATCGATCGCGGATTGCATCTCGCCCTCAAGCGTGTGTGTCCACTCCAGTTCCGCGCGTCGGGCCCGGCGCCGCGCCTTGGTCATCAACACGCGACGCAAGTTAGCGCTCGAACTGGAAAATCGGCCCAGATAGGCGTAGGCCGCGCGCTCGAGATATTCGGGGGAGGGGCGCTTTGGTGGCATTTGCGACCTGCATGGCTTCGTTGCCGCGACCACACCTCATGACGGCAAGCCGGATTCTGTCAATGGTTTGTCCAACTTGAGAGGTTTGATGACCTATCGTAGAAACCTCAGCGGTTGGCACTCATGCCAGGAATGGCGCGATTGTGACGACACCGATAGACCCGCCGATCAAGCGTCCTGAACTTCCTTATCTATGGCAGAGAACATGACCGATACACACATACAACCGCGCCGAAGCCTCATTTTCGCACCAGGCGACAAACCCGCGCTTTATCCGAAAGCGCTGACCACGGGCGCGGACATCGTGTGCATTGACCTCGAAGACGCCGTCGCGCCGAAAAATAAGGCGAAAGCGCGCGCCGAAACTCTGGCCTTGCTCCAAGAGCCGCAGCCGGACGACGGCATTGAGCGGGTGGTGCGGCTCAATTGTTTGCGGACCGCCGACGGCCTGCGCGACGTACAGGCTGTCCTTGACAGCGATACGCCGCCGCCGGGTCTTGCCATGACCAAGGTCAAATGCGCCGACGAAGTGAAGCTTCTGGCCGACTTGCTTTCAGACGGTCCGCACGCCGCGATCAAGCTCCACGTCATTGTCGAGACCAACGAGGCGCTGGAAGCCGCGCATGAGATCGCGCACGCCACGCCGCGTGTCGCATCGCTGTTGTTTGGGGCGGTCGATATGGCGGCTGAACTAAGAACCGTAGTCTCCTGGGATACCTTGCTTTATGCGCGATCTCGTTTGGTCAATGCCGCGGCGGGCGCCGGAATTGACCTGATGGATGTGCCGCATCTCGATCTCAAGGACCCAGACGGCTTAACACAGGCCGCGAACCAGGCCATGACCTTGGGCTTTACAGGCAAGGCGGCGATCCATCCGACCCAAATTGACGTCATCAACAAGACTTTTAGTCCGAGCCAGGCTGATGTCGATTATGCGCGGCGCGTGATCGATGCATTCGACAAGGCGGACGGCGAATTGGTCGTGGTTGATGGCAAGCTGATCGAACCACCCGTGCTGCGATCGATGTATCGCGCCGTCGCCATCGCGGAGCGCATCGGCATCAGTCAATAGCGAGGCCAAAGGGCCTCATACGCGTTCCGCGCTTGGCTTTCGGCCCGGCGTCCGTGCTAGAACCGCGCGTCGCGCTAAGTCGGCGGAGGAACCTGTGTTTATCGCGTGTCTTGATCTCGAAGGCGTCCTAATCCCGGAAATCTGGATCGGCCTTGCCGAACGGACGGGGATCGACGCTTTGCGCGCGACCACGCGTGATGTTCCGGATTACGACGAGCTCATGGCCTTGCGGCTTAGCTTGCTCAATCAGCACGGCCTGACCGCGAACGATTTGCAAGCCGTCGTCGCCGAACTCCGACCGCTCGACGGCGCCGTAGAATTCCTCGACTGGCTGAGAAGCCAATGCCAAGTCGCAATTCTGTCCGACACATTCTACGAATTGGCCGAACCTCTCATGGCACAACTCGGCCATCCATTGCTGATGTGTCACCACTTGGACATTGATCAAGCCGGACGGGTGTCGGGTTATCGTCTGCGCCAAAACGATCCAAAACGCGCGGTGGTCAAATCGTTTCAGGCGTTGAATTTTCGGACGGTCGCTGCCGGCGACTCGTACAACGATACTTCGATGCTGGCGCAAGCCGACGCGGGTATCTTGTTTTGCCCGCCCGAAAATGTCGTGCGGGAATTTCCCTCCTTTCCGGTGTGTCGCGACTATGCAGAATTGCAAACCGCGATCGAAGACGTGCTCGGGCAGGAGACAACGGCCACGCCGGCAATACGCGCGGCAAGTTAGCTTCAACCATTGTTCGACCGGGGGGCGGGATGAAACTCTACGATCACAAGTTGGCGCCGAACACACGTCGCGTGCGTGTCTTTCTGGCCGAGAAGGGTATTGAGGTGCCCATGCAGCCGGTCGACCTCAAGGAACGCGAGCAGCAGGGCAACGCTTTCGTGGCGATGAATCCATTCGCGACCGTACCGGTGCTGGAACTAGACGATGGCTCCCATCTTTGCGAGTCCGTCGCGATCTGCCGCTATTTCGAAGCGCTGCATCCGGACCCGCCGCTGATGGGGACCGACCCCGCCGATATTGCGACAGTTGAGATGTGGCAACGGCGCGTCGAAATGAACGGCATGATGGCGGCTGGCGATGCTTTTCGGAATTCTTCACCGGCGTTCGAGGGAAGGGCGGTGGCCGGTCTGACCCAGTACCCGCAAATCGCGGAATTAGCCGAGCGTGGCCGAGCGCGTGTCACGCGGTTCTACGAAATGCTGGATGATGTTTTGGCGGATCGGGAGTTCATCGCCGGCGACCGCTACACGATCGCCGATATCACCGGTTTAATCACGGTCGATTTCGGCGGATGGAGCAAGATCACGCCGGATCCGTCCCTGAAAAACGTTCATACCTGGTACGAGCGCGTGAGCTCGCGGCCAAGCGCTGACGCTTAGGTCAAGACCCGCCCTCGGCGACGGCTTTGAAGTAGGCAATGACGGCCGGATCGTCCCACTCCGCAATACCGGCCAGTCGGGCGATTTCTCTGCCATCTTTATCGATCAACACGGTCAATGGTAAGCCGGTCGGCTTAAGCGCGCGACCGGTGGCGAGGCCGTCGTCCAGGTAAAGATCGAGCGCGGTGAACGCCTTATCTTCCCAGTAAGGCAGCGCTGCCTCCAACCCGGCGCGATCTTGGTTCAACGCGATGACCGTCAATCCAGGTCCCTCGGCTTCGGCGGCCAATGTATCGAGCATCGGCATTTCGCGGAGACACGGGGCACACCAGGTGGCCCACAGGTTGATGAGCACCATTTGCCCTTGAAAATCCGCCATGGTGAGCGTCGTGCCATCGGCGGTGGCAAAGGTCAGGGCGGGGAGGTCGACCGGCTCGTCGTGCCAGTCGAACGGCGCGAGCTCCTCCGACGGGCGGGGATGCAGCGCATTGGCCGCCGTCTCCACTCCGACATTCGGATTGCGCGAACCGGTGATCCACAGCGTCAGACCCGTTGCGGCCGCAAGGACGACCGCCAAACCGAAGATCACAGTCGCTTTTTTTGCCTGCATGGTGCCGCCCGACCCGTCCTGTATGCTACGAGAGGGATTCGCCGGTTCCAGCTTGCCGGAACGGCGCCCGATATGCCCCATGTAAGTGAGTGTCGGACCGGAGACAATCGATGAGCCGCAAGTCAAACGCCAAATCTGCCGCATCCGGCGCGGCCGCAGCGCCGTCGGACGGTGCGCGGGCGCTGTGGGGCGCGCATTTTTCGGGTGGTCCGGCCGAAGTGATGGCGCTGATCAATCCATCGGTCGCGTTTGATCAGCGGCTCTCCGCCCAGGATATCGCCGGCTCGCGCGCGCACTGTCGCATGCTGGTGGCGCAGGGAATCATTGATCGTTCGGATGGCGACGCCATTTTGGGCGGGCTCGACCAGATTGAGCAGGAAATAGAGGACGGCGCGTTCCAATTCGATCCGGCGCTTGAGGACGTTCATCTCAACATTGAGGCACGCCTGACGGCCTTGATCGGTGACGCCGGGAAGCGGCTCCATACCGCGCGGTCTCGCAATGATCAGGTCGCCACCGATTTTCGGCTTTGGGTACGCGACGCGATTGATCGAATCGATAGCGATCTCAAGGCGTTCCAGGAAGCGCTTCTGGCGCAGGCCGAAACGCATGCGGCGACGGTGATGCCGGGTTTCACCCATTTGCAGCCGGCACAACCGGTGACTTTCGGGCATCATTTGTTGGCGTATGTCGAGATGGCCGGACGGGATCGCGGTCGCTTTTCCGACGCGCGCCGCCGTCTCAATGAGTGTCCGCTCGGCGCCGCGGCGCTGGCCGGCACCTCATTTCCGATCGACCGGGCGGCCACGGCCGAAGCCTTGGGGTTCGATGCGCCGACGGCGAACTCCATAGACTCGGTGTCGGACCGGGACTTCGCGCTTGAGGCTCTCGCGGCGGCGGGCGTGTGCGCGGTCCACCTGTCCCGGCTTGCAGAAGAACTGGTGGTCTGGTCGACACCTGGATTTGGATTTGTGAAGCTATCCGATGCCTTTACCACCGGATCTTCGATCATGCCGCAAAAGCGAAATCCGGACGCGGCGGAACTTGTGCGCGGTAAATCGGGGCGCGTCATCGGCGCGCTGAATGCGCTGCTCCTGACCTTAAAGGGCTTGCCGCTCGCCTATTCGAAGGACATGCAAGAGGACAAGGAGCCAGTCTTTGACGCGCTCGATACGGTGTCATTGTGTGTGCGCGCCACGACCGGCATGATCGCCGATATGCAAGCCGACCAAGCGCGTATGGCCTCGATGGCGGGCGCGGGCTACGCGGTCGCCACCGATCTGGCGGATTGGCTTGTCCGTGAATTGAATGTGCCGTTTCGCGAGGCCCACAACGTGACGGGTCAGATCGTCAAACTGGCGGAAGGCAAAGGGTTGGAGCTGTCGGAATTGGAGTTGGGTGAGATGCAGGCAATCGAACCGCGAATTACTGGCGCGTTGCGCGACGTTTTGACCGTCGAAGCGTCGGTGGCGAGCCGGACCAGCCACGGCGGGACCGCGCCGTCACAAGTACGCGCGGCGATCACGCGGGCGCGGGAGCGTTTTCTGTGAGCCGCCGCGCGCTGTTGCTCGCTTTGTTCGCCGCGCTCGCCGCGTGCGGTCGCAAAGGCCCGCTGACACCGCCCAAGGATGAGGGCGAAAGCGAAGAGTAATGGACCATTTCGACTATCGTGATGGGGCCTTACACGCCGAAGCGGTACCGATTTCGGAGATTGCCGAGGCGGTTGGCACGCCGTTCTACTGCTATTCAACGGCCACATTGTCGCGCCATTACCGTGTGTTGGCCGGGGCATTTGCGGATCGTGATGTCCTGATCGCGTATTCAGTGAAAGCCAATTCGAATCTTGCGGTGATCGCGACACTCGCGCGCCTCGGCGCGGGCGCCGACGTGGTCTCGGAAGGCGAAGCAAGGCGAGCGCTCGCGGCTGGCGTCGCGCCGGACAAGATCGTGTTTTCGGGGGTCGGTAAAACTCGCGACGAAATGGATTTCGCGTTGGCCAACGGGATTACCCATTTCAATGTCGAGTCGGAACCTGAGCTCGAAGCCCTTTCGGCCGTGGCGGCGGCGCGTAATGTCACGGCCAATGTTGCGCTGCGCGTTAACCCAGATGTCGACGCCGGCAGCCACCACAAGATTTCCACGGGGCGTCGAACCGACAAATTTGGCGTCTCGATTGACGTTGCACCGGAGCTCTATGGCCAGGCTGCAAGCTTGCCAGGGCTTACGATCGACGGTGTCGATATCCACATCGGTTCACAGTTGACTGATCTCGAACCATTCCGCCGCGCCTTTGAGCGCGCGATCGATCTGGTCCATCGGTTACGCGACGACGGGCATGAGATTACGCGGCTCGACCTTGGCGGCGGACTGGGCATTCCTTACGGCGCGGAAAGCCCGCCAGGACCCGAAGCCTACGCACAAATGGTTTTTGCGCTCACCGAGGGCTTGGACGGCTGCCGCATCGTGCTTGAGCCCGGTCGCGTCATCGCCGGCAATGCGGGCATTCTGGTGAGCCGCGTGATCTATGTGAAGGAGTCGGAGAACCGGCGTTTCGTGATTCTCGACGCGGCGATGAACGATCTCATCCGGCCTGCGATGTATGACGCGTCCCATCAAGTCGAACCGATCGTCGAGCCGGCCGCCGATGCGGCGTTTCACCCCGTTGATCTGGTCGGACCGGTTTGCGAAACCGGCGACACTTTTGCCATCGATCGGCCCATGCCGCCATTGGCGGCGGGCGATCTGGTCGCCTTCCGCTCAGCAGGCGCGTATGGCGCTGTGATGGCGTCTACATACAACAGTCGCTTGTTGGTGCCAGAAGTGTTGGTCGACGAGGATCGGTTCGCAATCGTGCGTCCGCGCACGGACTATGAGACACTCTTGGACCAGGACCATGTGCCCGACTGGTTGCAGGAGACTGCGGCCTTGTCGCGTGGTGCAGCGTAACGGATCAAAAGAACATGCCTGACACCGGCCAAGATCAGACTTCGCGTTTGTTTTCGACGCTTCGCCTTTCGCGGCAAATCGGACTCAGTGCCTTGGCTCTGATTTGGGAGCGTCTGCTGCCTGCCCTTTGGCCAGCCATGGCGGTTGTCGGTCTGTTCGTCGCGACCAGCCTGTTCGGAATTTGGAGCGTCGTGCCATGGTGGCTTCACTTGGTCTTGCTGCTCGGATTCGCCGTAGCGTTCGTTTGGGCACTGTGGGGCGCGCGCGCGGCGTTCCGCATGCCGAGCCGCACCGAGGCGATCCGGCGGCTGGAGCGCGGCAGCCACGTGGCGCATCGCCCGCTTACGACCTATCTCGATGAGCCCAGCAGTCAGGCGGACGATGACGCCAAGGCGGTGTGGCGCGTTCATCGCCGGCGCATGGCGGCGTTTATCGCCCGTCTGCGTGTCGCGTGGCCGGAACCGGGACTCGCGGCGCGCGATCCCTACGGATTGCGGGCGATCGTCGTATTGCTGATTGTGATCGGGCTGGCGGGCGCGGGCAGCGGCGGTTGGTCGCGGATGGGCGAGGCATTGAAACCGAATTTCGCAGCCATCGCGGCGACCCCGCCGGGCAAGTTGACGGCCTGGATCGATCAACCCGCCTATACCGGTCTTCCGCCGGTCTTTTTGACCGACGTTTCCGGGACCGGCGCCGAGCCCAGGGACCAAAAATCGGAAAACGCCGGCGCTGTTGAAGTCGTGGTGGGAAGCGTGCTGCTCGCGCGTGTGCATGGCGGCGTCGGCACGCCGATGATCAACCGGCAGCAAACCGAACAACCCTTCGAGGTCGCCGACACCGAGAACTTTACGATCGAGTTGCCGCTCGAGACCGATGGCGCGCTATCGATTGTGCAGGATTCGAAGGAACTGGGGCAGTGGGACGTCGCGCTTATCCCCGATCACGAACCGCTGGTCGCCTTGGCGCAGGATCCCGAGAAAACTAAGAATGGCGTGCTTCGGTTGGAATACGAAGCCGAAGATGATTTTGGTCTCGATGCCGTCTTTGCGCGTATTCACCGCCAAGAGGTGGAGGACGATGCGGATCCCATCGATCTGGATTTGGCATTACCGGGCCTTTCGCCACGCGCGGCACAAGAGGCCAGCTACCACGATCTGACCGCGCATCCTTGGGCCGGTTTGCCCGTCGTGCTCGATCTGAGCGCGTTGGACATCGCCGGTCAGACCGGCGTCGCGCCGCCGATTGCCATGATTCTGCCGGAACGCACGTTCGATCATCCCGTCGCGAAGGCAATTATTGAACAGCGTCGGACACTTGCGCTGGATCATTCGCAAGCCGATGCCGTGCGCGAAGGGCTGGCGGATATCATGGATGATCCCGATGCGTTCGGCGGCGACGCCGTCGCATATTTGTCGCTCCGCACATCCTACGCCCGGCTCGAACTGGCCCGGTCGAAGGAGATGATGCAGTCCGTGATCGATCTTCTATGGGAAGCCGCTCTGCGGATTGAGGACGGGGCGCTGGCGATCGCCGAACGGGATCTGCGGCGCGCGCAGGAACAATTGCAAGAAGCGCTCAATAACAACGCGCCGCCGGAAGAACTTGAGAAGCTTATGGAAGAGCTTCAGGCCATGCTCGACAAATATCTCAAGCAATTGGCGGAGCAATCTGAAGAGCAGTCACCGCTGGACCCAGGCGATCAGGCGTCCGAAGACAATCAGCGCATTGAGCGAAACAGCAGCGACTTGCAGCAAATGATTGAACAGGCGCGCGACATGGCGATGACAGGCGATCGCGAGGCGGCGCGCCAAATGCTGCAGCAATTGCAAGAAATGCTCGAGAACATGGAGACCGCCCGGCCGAACGCCGACCCGAATTCGCAGGGCGGCGACACCATGATGGAGCAGCTGCAAGAAATCATGACGGATCAGAGCGAGCTTCTCGAAGGTATCTTCG